>JBJTBB010000179.1:0-3639 GCA_046091125.1 Planctomycetaceae bacterium | reverse complement strand
TGCCGCCGAGTTCGAGCGCAAGGAGCTTTCCCGGTTCGGGGGCGAGCAGTCGCGCCAGCGCCACGCCGGTGGCATAGCTGCCAGTAAAGAGGACTCCGTCGACACCCGCATGAGACGCGAGCAGCTGGCCCGTCTCCCCTCCACCCGAAACCATATTGAATACGCCCGCGGGCACGTCGGCCCGCTGCCAGATGTCGGCGAGCCAACTGCCGACGAGCGGGGCGAACTCGCTCGGCTTGAAGATCACCGAATTGCCCGCCAGCAGAGCTGGAACGATCTGCCCGTGAGGAATGTGCCCGGGAAGGTTGAACGGTCCCAGTATGGCGAGCACCCCATGGGGGCGGTAGCGTGTGGCGGCCCATCCGCCATCATCAGGTTCGATCCGCTCCTGCTGACGCTCTCGCCAGGCGCGGATGGTGACGTCGATCTTGGACCGCATCGCGGTGACCTCCGCGCGGGCTTCCCATCGCGGCTTGCCCACCTCGAGGGAGATGGCTCTGGCCAGATCGTCACCGTCACGCTCGAGCAGGGATGCGCATGTGGCGAGCGAGGCGATTCGCTCGGAGGCAGGCCTCTGAGCCCAGTCGGATGCGGCTGCGCGAGCGGCGGCGACGGCCTCGTCGACATCCGGCGCGAGCCCTGCAGTGCCCCGCCAGACGACGTGGCCGGTCGACGGATTCGTGGATACGAGGGTCTCGCCACTGCCCGGACGCCACCGACCCCCGACCAGGCAGCTCTGAGAGACCGTCCCCCTCATGGTTCGGGCCCCCTCAGCGAACCAAAACGGATGCTGCTTCCCGGCCCGACGGCAAGTGCACAAGCCGTCTCTTCGGGGAGGCTCACGAGTCCATCGGCATCGACTCGGATGGCCGTACGACAGGTACGAAATTCACCATCGACGGCGGACGCGATGAAGTCTGGTGAACTCGCGGGCAATTCCGCGATGGCCGAGACCGTGGCACGTCGACTCGAGCGCACGAGCCGGAGGTCATCACGCCGGCAACTCACGATCGGCCCGGCCTCGAAGATGTCGACCAATCCCTGGAACGTGAATCCCTCCGCCGCGAGGATTCTCAGCGCCGGAACCGTCTCCGGATGCACCTCGCCGATGACGGCCTGTGCCGATGCGGGCAGAAGCGGGATATAGATCGGATGCTGCGGCAAGAGGTCGGCGATGAATCGCTTGTTGAGATTGCTCAACGCATCCGCTTTCGGAAAGTCGATATCGAAGAAGTGCTTGCCGACGGCATCCCAGAATTCGCTGCGACCCCTGTCGTCGATCACACCCCTCCTCTCGGCTATCACCGTCGAATCGAAGCTCGAGGGATGTTCGGCCATGAAAAGGAACCGTGTGAGGGAGAGGGTGCGCCCGGCCCCACCGCCCCTCGCATCGGGGTGCAGAAACATGCAGCCGATCTCGCAGGGACCGTCGTGCTCCTTCACCAGATGCAGCGTGCGGATCTCCTTACGGACCCCGAGCATGGCCGATTCGTGGATCGACGTCTCGATCCGATAGGCATAGAAGGGCTCGAAGCCGCCGACCTTGGAGACGATGCCCGACGTCCCGACCACACGACCGGTCTGCGTCTCCTCCATGACAAAGAGATACGATTCGCCGCGTGGGCTGCGGCCCCAGGCGGCGGCATCCCCTGAGTGGCGTGCCCCCAGCCGGTCGAAGGCCTCGACCGACTCGGCGATCCTCCCTCGCATGAAGTCGGGATCCCTGGGCAGCGTCGTCAGCCCGAAGGACGTCTGTGCCGCGAGTTCAAGCAGGTCCGTAAGGTCGTTTTGGCGAACGGGGCGTACGACGAGCATGGGGACACTCCTCTCGTCCGAACTTCATCTTACGCACCGTAATCGCCTGCCTTTTTCCTTGGCCAGAAAAGCGATCCATTCGCGAGTCCACACAACAGCAGCGCGGTGAGCGTGGCCCGCTCCACGAGGCTGTCCACGAGCAGAAACTCGTCGGGACTGTGGATGCCCCCGCCTCGAACGCCGAGCGTGTCGACGTTCGGTAATCCGGACGCGGCCAGCTTGTTGCCATCGCAGACACCGCCCGTGGGCCGCCATCCGATCGACAGCCCGATGGCCCTGCCACACGTGGCGACGTGCTCGAGCAGCAGTTCACCGGACGAGTCGAGCGGCTTTGGCGGACAATGAAAACCGCCGTGGACGGTGGCCGTGATGCCCTCGACACGTCCCGCCTCGGTTACGAGGTCTCGGAGTTTGCCGAGCGCCCAGTCAGCAGGCGCGCTCGAGCACGCGCGAATGTTGACCCGCAGGATCGCCAGGTCGGGCACGACGTTGAAACCCTCACCGCCGTGGAGAGCGGCGGCGTTGGCCGTCAGTCCACGGCCGAGCCGGTTGAAATCGTCGATTGCCAAGGCCAGTCGGGCGGCCGTCATGAGGGCGTTTCGGCCTTCGGAAAAGTGCCGGCCGGCATGGGCTGCCTTCCCCCGCACCACGATTGTGAAGTTGCCCGATCCCAATCGCGCCGAGGCGAGTGAGCCGTGCTCATCGAGGGCCGGTTCGAAGAGCAGCCCGACGTCGTGGCGTCTCGCGGCCTCATCGAGAACTCTCGCCGACCCGGGAGAACCAATCTCCTCGTCGGCATTGACGATCACCTCCCATGCCAGCCGATCGGTCTCTCCGAATCGCTCGAAGGCCTCGAGGGCGGCAAGCATCACGGCGAGACCCCCCTTGGCGTCCGTCACCCCCGGTCCTCGGAGGATCCGGCCGCCGGCGTGCAGCCGGACATCTGGCTGTCCGGCTGCGGGGGGGTAGACGGTGTCCATGTGAATCGCGAGCAGCACTCGCAGGGCGGTGCCCGTCGAGGTGCGTCGCACCTGCAGGATGTCGCCCAACTGGGTCGTCAGTTCTCGGCCCGAGGCGTCGATCGCGACCCTCGAGCCACCGCTGATACGGCTCACCCGTCCAAGGTGTGAGAAATCCCGTGAGAGCCGCTCATGCATCCTCGCGAGCCCATGGGGATCGAGACTCCAGGAGTTGATCCCGGCCCATGCGGTCACGTGTCCGAGCAGTCGCTCCCGGCAGCCACTCAACCAGTCGATCACCCTGCCCTGTTCGCCCGCCATGGCCCTGACGTCCCTCGTCTTTTGGACGGTTTACCACTCCCGAGCGATCGGAAAATCACCCGAGGGAATCTTAGGGAGCGAGCATGGCCTCAGTCTCGATCGAGCGAACGATGTTCTGAAGGACGTATCAGTCCAGTGAAAAGTCAGCGGTCTGCTCGGCCTTGGTGATCGACGCCGAAAGGCCACTCGACTCAGGCTTTTGGAACTTTTCCGGAATCTTCGCGGGTGGCACGTTCGACCCGCCTCCGATTGGGGTCGTGCCCGGCGGAGGTGCCTCCTGCTGATAGATACCGGCGTCAGCCCCTGGCTCGACGGCCACCCGCAACTGCTTCCGCGGTACGTCGGTCGCGATGTACGCACCGTCGCTGCCGACGCTTCCCGCTGCGACGCACTGGTTTGAGTCGTCAAAAAAACGGATCGTCGCACCGACGGCGGGCTTTCCCCCGACGGTGACCTACCCCGAGAGGCGGCTGCCTGGAGGGCCCGTGGGACCACAGCCTGCGCCCAGCAGCGCCAAACCACGCAATAGCACTCACAAGCCAAA
>JBJTBB010000178.1:0-6001 GCA_046091125.1 Planctomycetaceae bacterium | reverse complement strand
GCAGCGAGCAGCCGAGCGTCGTCGCTCCCCACGTCGAGCCGCCGACCTCCCGTGTGCCGCACGGCCGTGGTGGGCTTCGTCAGCAGCAGGCTTGCGCCGGGCTCCGCCAAGTCGATACGCCGGCCACGGGCGTCGCGGGTGATCGCGAGGTGATCGCTCGCGGGGTCGTAGCCGAAGAGCGAGAGCCGGAAGCCACCCTTCCCCGCGAGCGCCCCATGGCAGCCGCCGCCGTTGCATCCTCGCTTGGAGAGGATCGGCAGGATGTCCAATTCGAAGCTCGGGGGCGCATCCTCCGCCGGGGCTTCTGGGACGATTGCCGCGATCAGCATCAGGATCGCCGCGCAGCCGAGGCCGACTGGCCGCGCCAACATCGGTGGCGCGAGCGAGGATGTCATTGGAAGCCTCATGAAAAGAGTTCGTGAATCGGGGCGGTGCCGAAGTCGGTGAGCGGGAAGGGGCGACCCGCCGGGCCGGGCAGGACGGAAGCATGATCGAGACCGAGAGAGTGGAAAACCGTGGCGACGATCTCGCCGGGTCCCACGGGACGCTCGGCCGGGAACCCCCCGATCGGGTCGCTCGCGCCGACCACGCGGCCCCCCTTCACGCCACCGCCGGCGAAGAGGCTCGTGAAGCACTGCGGCCAGTGGTCTCGGCCGCCGGCCGGATTCACTTTTGGCGTGCGCCCGAACTCCGACAGACAGGCCACGAGCGTGTCATCGAGCATTCCCCTCGATTCGAGGTCCTCGACGAGCGCGGAATAAGCCTGGTCGTACATGGGGCAGACGACATCCTTCATGCCCTCGATCGACGTGAAGGGCTTCGATCCGTGGATGTCCCACGTAACCTCGTCGAACACGGTAAGGAAGGTGTTGATGGTCACGAAGCGCACACCACCCTCCACGAGCCTTCGGGCGAGCAGGCAACACTGTCCGAACCGGTTCATGCCGTACCGTTCGCGCACGGCAGGCTCCTCTCGGGAAAGGTCGAAGGCCTCACGGGCCGCGGAACTCGACATGATGCGCCACGCCGCCTGGAAATTCTCGTCGAGCAGCCGCGCGTCCTCGCTCGCCTCGAAGGCGCCGGTGGTCGCGTCAACGATGCTCCGCATGGAGCGTCGACGGTCGAGGCGTGCTGCGGCGAATTGGTCGGGTGGGAGCAGATCGGGCACGCGGAAATTCGCCTTCGAAGGGTCGGCCATCAGGGCGAACGGATCCTGTGCCTTGCCGAGAAACCCTCCAGCCTGTCCGTTAGGGAGGTTGCCGCCCCCTCGTCCCATCAGTTCGGGGAGCACCACGAACGGAGGCAGGTCGGTCCTTCGACCGAGCAGATAGGACGTCACGCTGCCGGCATGGGGCGTATGGATGCCCCCGGTAAATCGTCTGCCGGTCTGCATCCTCTGCCCGCCGGCGTCGTGAACCGCCGCACCGTCGTGACGACAGCTCCGTCCGAGCGAGACGCGATCCGCGACCGCCGCATGACGGGGGAGCAGTTCGGAGATTTCGAACGCGTCCGAGCGGGTGCGAATCGGCTTGAACGGCCCGCGGACCTCCGCCGGCGCGTCGGGCTTCATGTCCCAGAGGTCGACATGGCTGGGCCCGCCGAGATTGAAGATCATGATGCAGGAGCGGTTCTCGCTGCCCGGACGAATCCGCCCTTCGGCGGAAGCCCTTGCGAGCTGTGGCAGCGAAAGCCCCACCGCTGAAAGCGCGCCCACCTGAAGAAAATCTCGGCGCGGTCTGGCCGTCCTGTGATGCGACGCTTCGGGATACGGGCGGACTGGGCTCTCTTGGGCGATCAGGTCAAGCATCGGTTGCTTCTCCGGCCACGGCTGGATGACACGTCTGACGCTACCCGAGTCTAGTCCGTCCAGCCGGCTTGGAAGGAGACCTCTGGGGAGTAAAGGAAGACTATTTCGGAGAGTTCTTTCCCGGGGTGCCGTCGATGCGGATCGACGGCGCGGCCGGGGGAGTCAGCTCGGGGCTCCAGATTCCGGGCTGGATCTCAGGGATCGATCCGGATGGAGGGAGGGTCGTCGCGATCGCCTCCCGAAGGAGTTGCTGCAATTCGGCCACGACAGCGGCCTGCTCCGGTCGTCCCGCGAGATTGTCATGCTCGGTTGGGTCATGATCGTGGTCATAGAGCTCCCGGCCGTCCCGCCCCTCGTCCCATTCCGTGTATCGCCACCGCGCCGTCCGCAGCGAGTAGCCGAAGAAACGACGGCCCTTGGAGCCTGTGTCGGCCGCGTTCGCGATCCGGTTGAGGCCGGCGCCGCGCACGACCTGCGTCAGCGCCCAGCCCCGTCCCCCGATCGACGGCTCGAGAAGGATCGGTGCGAGTGACTGTCCCTGGACGTTGTCGGGTGCCTCGACCTCGCACAGGTCAGCCAGCGTCGGAAAAATATCGACCTGCGAGACTGGGCTCGACGCGATGCCACCCGGCGTCGCCCGGCCTGGAGCGGTGATGATGAGCGGCACGCGGGCGCTCTCCTCGAAGAGGCTCATCTTCTGCCAGAGTCCGTGCTCGCCCGTGTGGTAGCCGTGATCGCTCGTGAAGACGATGACGGTGTCGTCGGCGAGGCCGTTCGATTCGAGTGCGCCGAGCACGCGGCCAACCTGGGCATCCATGAAGCTGATGCTTGCGCGATAGGCCTGCAAGGCGTCGCGACGCAGGTCGTCGGTGAGCGCGTCTTGTTCCTTCTTGTAGCTGCCAAGCGCCGCAGGCGGCAGATCGGCCTGATCCGCCTCGACGCCCTCCACGATCCGCATCGAGTCGCGGGGATGGAATCCGAAGTAGGGCTTCTTCGGGGCGACGTACGGAGTGTGGGGTCGATAGAAGCCGACAGCCAGGAAAAACGGCCGTTCACTCCGTCGGGCGCATCGCTCGAGCACCCAACAGGCATCGTCAGCGAGCATGCCGTCGGTGTGGAAGCGGTCGCCGCTCGGCGAGGCGTACCAACTCAGTGTGCCCCCGAACTCGCCCGGCTTGAGCGAAAAGATCGATGGCTCCTCTTCCGTGCGGTCCACGCCCGCCGGATTCAGCGACAGTTCCCATGAGGCCGGGTCGTCGTGGCCGATCGTGCCGACTGACCTTGGCACGTTGTAGTGGTAGAGCTTGCCGATGCGGGCCGAAAAATACCCAGCCAGACGGAACGCCTGGGGCATGCTCCGCTGCTCGGGGATCGTCTGACGAAAGATCTGGGAGTTGGCCTGGAGTCCCGTCGTGTTGGGGTAGAGTCCCGTCAGAAACGAGTTGCGACTCGGGCCGCAGAGCGGGACGGTGCAGTAGGCTCGGTCGAATCGCACGCCCTCCGCCGCAAGACGGTCGATGTTGGGGGTGTGGGCCGTCGAATCACCATAGCAGCCGAGCATGCAGTTGGGGTCGTCCGAAACGATCAAGAGCACGTTAGGACCCGGTCGTCGCGAGATCGCTTCGTCGGCGAAGAGCGGACAGGCCCCAAGCACCACAACCGCGAGACCCACGACTGATCGCAGGGTTTCGTGCTTGGTCGGGCAGGTCGGCCGAGAGTCGGTTGGCGATGGCATGGGGGGTCCGGCGTTCGCGCGAGGAAGCTCTCCCTGCTAGGCTACCTTCATGTCGATCGCGGATGCGAGTTGTTTCAGTGCCATCCCGGATCTCCTCCGCACCGGAGCGCTCGACCGCTCGTACGGAGGTCTCATCGAGGTCCGACGGCATCCGGTCGAGCCCCTCGTGCTTCTCAACTACTCGATGGCCTGCCGCTACAAGCAGGTCTGGGACGACGTGACGCGTTGGTGTCGCGGTCTGGTGGTCGATACGCGATGCTGGAGTGTCGCCGCCTTGCCATTCCGTAAGTTCTTCAGTCTCAACGAGAGTCCCGAGACACGATTGGACCGGCTTCCCGACGAGCCGTTCATGGTGTTCGAGAAGCTCGACGGCAGCCTCGGCATCTCGTATCTCGGTGCCGATGGCGTGGCGGTGGCCACGCGGGGTGCCTTCGACTCACGCGAGGCGCAGGCCGGCACCGCGGCACTTCGGGGATTGAGGGGTTCGCACGATCTTCCGGCGTCGGTTACTTTCTTGTTCGAGATTCTGGACGTCGGCGGCAGGTTGCGGTCTCCGGAGGTCGTGCTGCTGGGAGCCGTCGACCGAGAATCCGGTCGGGATCTGGAATGGCCGGAGGTCGAGGCCTGGGCCCATCGCATCGGCTGCCGCACGCCGACGATCCACTCCTTCTGCAGTCTTCCGGAGGTACTGGAGGCCCGGCGGGCGCTGCCGAGCTCGAAGGAGGGGTTCGTCGTGCGCTTCGTGTCGGGACTACGGGTCAAGGTAAAGGGGGCGGCCTACCTTGCGGAGCGGTCGGTTGGATGACGAGGGAGATCGCGAGGGGCGGCGGTTGCCCAGGGAGACCAGTATGGAAGGACGCGTGACCGACGCCCGCAAGGAATATCTGCTCGGGGCGCTCGACGAAGCGTCGGTGAACCGCGATCCGATCGGACAGTTCGCGTCCTGGTACGACGCCGCGGTGGCGGCGGGTGTGCCCGAGCCGGAGGCGATGACGCTCTCCACCGCGACGCCGGTCGGCCGGCCGTCGGCGCGCGTGGTGCGTCTGCGTGGATTCGATCAGTCCGGATTCTGTTTTTTCACGAACTATGACAGCCGCAAGGGGCTCGAACTCGAGGCGAATCCGAACGCCGCCCTGACGTTCCACTGGGCCTCGCTCGAGCGGCAGGTGCGGATCGAGGGCCGGGTGACCAAGACGAGCCCCGCGGAAAGTGACGCTTATTTCCGCACGCGTCCGAGCGCGTCGCGGATCGGGGCCTGGAGTTCGCCCCAGAGCCAGGTCATCGCCGATCGTTCGATCCTGGAATCCCTCTTCGGCCGCTTTCGCTCGGAGCACCCGGACGATACCGCGATCCCCCGGCCAGCGCATTGGGGCGGCTATCGGCTCGTTCCTGACAGGATCGAATTCTGGCAGGGACGTCCGAGCCGACTGCACGACCGACTTCGATTTCGTCGCGTCGAGGGAGGCACGTGGTTCTTGGAGCGGCTCGCTCCCTAAGGCGTCAGCGTCGCCCGACTTCCAGCGGGTCAGCGCGGTCGGACCGGGCTCGAGATCGCCGACCATGGTCCTGTCCATGCTTCCGTCAGGGGCTGGATGCGGAATCGATAGCGCACGGATCGTTTTAGCCCCGACAGGATCAGCGATGTCTGACTGGCATCGACCTCGCCCGTGCTTGCCGTTTTTCGAGACTGCGATGACATAGCCCACGAGCGGGCTTCCGCCGTTTGCGGTGGGCGGCTGCCAGGTGAGGGAAATGCGCCCTCCTTTGAGTCCACGCGCCGTCGGAGCCGCTATCGCCGCGGGCTGCATCACCGCGACCGACGGGGTGCCCCGCCCGGCGGCCGTCACTGCGGCCACCTGTACCGCGGTCGTCGCCGGCGAGGTCAGGCCGACGAGCGTGTACGTCGTCGATGGTCCACCGGTGTCGGCCGACTGCCAGGAGCCGCCGCCGTTGGTTGACCATCGCACGACGTAGGACGTGATTGGCAAGCCGCCGGTGTTCGTCGGTGCCTGCCATTGAAGACCGATCGACCCTGGACCCGTCGTGCCCACCACCTGTATGGGCGAGGCCGGAATGCCAGCCGGCCGAACCGCATTCGAGCCCAGTGAATTCGCTCCGGTACCGGCGGCGTTGATCGCCGCGACGCGGAAGAAGTGCGTCCTTCCATCGACGAGTCCGGTGGCGGTGTAGCTTGTGACGGAGGTGCCGGTGTCGGCCACGATCTCGAACCATCCCGACTGGGCCGAGGCCTCGATCCGGTAGCCCACGATCCGCCGGCCACCGTCCGAGGCCGGCGGCAGCCAGGCGAGCGACGCCGTGCCATTGCCCGCCGCGGCGAACAGGGCCAGCGGCGCCCACGGCACGACCAGGATCAATGGCGGCTCGGTCCAGACCTCCGCCGCCGCCGGCCAGGTCTACAACGACGCCGTGACGCTCGGCAACAACGCAACGCTGTTGGC
>JBJTBB010000177.1:0-4867 GCA_046091125.1 Planctomycetaceae bacterium | reverse complement strand
CCTTCTGGACACCTCCTCTCGCCGGTCATCGCGAGACACCTCGACACGCTCGGATGCGGTGACCTCGCCCATGGCCCTGCGGCCGTCGGCAAGTTCCACCATATCCATCGCCTGTGGCCAGAAGGTCGCTGCTCCCCGGATGGCGATGAAGAGCATGAGCCCAATGATCATGGCCAGTGCCGTCGCAAGCGCCCCTCCCGTGAGCCAGATCCATGGCTCACCATGGGCTGCGAGGCCGGCGTAGGCACTCCGCCGTCGCCTGGGAGCGAAGACAGATCGCTCAGAGCTCATACGATCGCCTCCGCACCCGCTGCCGAACGAGTTCGGCGGCAGTGTTCACGACGAAAGTGATGACGAACAGGGTCAGTGCCGCCAGAAACAGCACGCGGGAGTGGGCGCTTCCGCGCGCGGCCTCCGGCAACTCCGAGGCAATCGCCGCCGAGAGGGTCTGGAATCCATTGAAGAGATTCCAGTCGAGGATCGGGGTGTTCCCCGCAGCCATCAACACGATCATCGTCTCTCCCACCGCACGGCCGAGACCGATCATGATGGCGGAAAAGATGCCGCTCGTCGCTGCAGGGACGATCACCCGGACCGCCGTCTGCCAGGGCGTGGCGCCGGCACCGAGCGAGGCGCTGCGCAGGTGTTCCGGAACGCTCGAAAGAGCGTCGTCGGCGATCGTGAAAATGAGCGGAATGATGGCGAAGCCCATCCCGACGGCGACGACGAGCGCGTTGCGTTGGACGTATGTCCCAAAGACGCCTCCTCTGGCATCGAATCGAAGAGCGTCGAAGAGGATTCCTCCGGCTGCCGCGAGCACCACGGCGAGAACGACGGCGGTCAGGAACGTCACGAGCGACGTGAGGGCGGCACGCGGCACGGACCAATCTGCACCGGCCTGCCGCAAGAACGGCGAGAGAAACCTGCCGATGCCAAACGCCACAACCAAACCCGCGAGAGGCATGAGCGTGATGATCCAGCCTCCGATGCCACTGTCCCCACGACCGTCGAGCCAGGCGACGAAGTCCCCTCCAAATAGCCGGACTTCCATCGCCGGCGACACGATCGCCGCAGCTGCCAGACCGCATGGAATCGCGACGAATGCGACCAGCGGAAATCGCAGCCGTCCGCCGCGCGCCCGCAGATCGCCGGGAAGCATCTGCCACAGATGGGCCAGCGTCACCAGGGCGACCGGTACAGTCACCAACGACGAGAGAAAAACCATCACTCGGCCCTCGATCGCAGGAGCGAACACAAGGCCCGCCACGAACCCGAGCACGACGCTCGGCAGACTCGCCATCGACTCGATAATTGGCTTGATCCGTGACCGCCAGGACGGATGCATGAAGTGACTGGAAGAGATCGCGTCGAGAACCGCGATAGGAGCCGCGAACTGCATCGAATACAGGGTGGCCTTCAAGGTGCCGAAGACCAGTGGCACGAGTCCGAACTTGGACTCGAATGCCTCGTGACCGGTCGTCTCCCAAGCGTGCAGATCCTGCGGATACCCCTCGTACCAGACCTCGCCAAAGAGCGACGCTGCGGAGACTTCCGGGTAGCCGGGATCGATCACCCAGGCGGATGCGACGCCGTCGGCGAGCGTCAGCAGCAGATCGTCGCGGGGGGCAAGCGCCGCGGTCGCTTGCGTCGCTCGATCAGAACCTGGAATCCTGAACGCGAGGACTTCTCGGGCCGAGGTGGAATGCAAGAGTCGGATGCGTCCGGAATCGTGGACGACGGCGAACAATCGCGATCGCGTCGATGGCGTCAGGGAGTCGACCCCGCCCCACTCGCCATCGGGATCGATCGACTTCGCCCGCACGAGCGTGAGCCCATCCTCCGGTAGATCCGCTCGCTGGCGTCCACTTTCTTCATCCTCCGGTGGCCTGATGGGATACCAGACGTCGACCGTACCGGAGTCGTCGCCGACCGCGAAGGCCATGCCACCAAAGAGACGTGCGATGGCCTCCACGCGACGCCCGTTGCGGACCAGCACGACCGATTCAAGAAGTTTTGGGGATTCGATGACACGAATGCTCCAGCGGGTGGCTCGGCCGTCGTCCCCCACCAGCAGCATCTGATCCCCCAGGTCGTTGACGAGGACGTGGCGGGGTACGTTGCCGTCTCCCGCCGCGACGGCGGGTTCGATGCGCACCCTACGGGAACGACTGACGAGTTCGTCAGTCATCAGGTTGCGCTTCTGGGAGACCGTCTCGATCATGACGGAACCATCGGACGCCAGCGCCGCCATCAACGGTCCCTCGGCGAGAGCCACACAGTCCAGGGCTTCGACGCTCACCGGTCCGGTCGACTCGGATTCGGCTGCCTCCGAAACCTGTACGCGCTCAGCCAATTCAACGACCGGATCGAGACGGGCGAATTGGTCCGTCCTCATGCAGATCACGACCGAATCTTCCCAAGCCGATGTCTCGCCAGGCTTCAGGCCTGCGAGCGGAGCGGGAAGGTCTGCCTGCGACAAGTAGGTCGATCGGAGTGACAGCGACATCCGTGCGACCGATCCATCCAAAAACCCTGCCACGCCGGAACCCGAGGCAGTCAACGCAATCGCGGAAATCCCCTGTAGGCCTGCGGCTTCTGCTGAACGGTGTTGAAGCACTCTTCCGGTCGTCACCTCGTAGACGACGACGTCACCGCTTGCCATCACGGCCAGCGCTACACGGCCCGACTCGTCGACTTCGAGCCGCCGAACAGGTCCGTCAAGGTCGAACACCCGGGTGGCCTCACCCCGAACGGCAGATTCAGAAGCTTTCGGCTGTCGCTCGCCCGCGTCGACCGCTGACTGGTCAGTGGCACCGGACTCTTCCGCAGCATGCCCTGCGGGAGAGAACAGCCTGCCTGAGTGAAGCAGACGTCCCGAGGCCGATCGGAACAGTGGGAGCACAACTGCCAACAAAAACACGCACACGAGAAGAACGGCAAGGATCGTGCCCAAACCGCCCGTCGTGATCAGGCATCTGGCGATTGCATCGGCGACCTTGGCCCACGAACGAGAGCCCCTTGCCCGATGCCTACCGGTGAACGTCTGTGGTCGATTCATTCCGTCCGGCCCATCCGTCGAACGGCACGATCATACGCGTCGAAAGAGACGAAATATCTCGACCCAACGAACCCGCCAAACAACATCATTTCGCGAGGCCGACGCTGCGAAGCGAACGATTCGCCACGGCGGCCGTGACCGGCAGATACCCGTCTTTTTTCACGTCGCCCTGCCCGTCCGCACTCAGCACATAACGCAGAAACTCTGCTCGCAGCGGGTCCAGTCGGGACCCTGGCTTGTAATCGACGCTCAGATAGAGGAACCGGGCGAGCGGGTAGTCGCCGCTGTACGCGTTCTCGGGTTCCGGAGCCACAACCGTCTCGCCGGTGCGAGGGGATAGTGCGATGGCCCGCACGTTAGGCGTGCGATATCCGATGCCGCTATATCCGATCGCATACCGATCACTGCCCACCGCCTGCACGACGGCCGAACTGCCGGGTTGCTCCTTCACCGATGGCTTGAAATCCCCCTTGAAGAGCGCGTTTTCCTTGAAGTACCCGTAGGTCCCGCTCGTAGCGTTTCTTCCGTAGAGGCTGATCGGCTTATTCGCCCACTCACCAGTGAGTCCTAGCTGTCCCCACGTCGTGATATCCGACTTGTAACCCCCGTTTCGATTCTTGGAAAAAACAGCGTCAACCTGATCGAGCGAGAGCCCCTTGATCGGATTGTCCTTATGGACGAAGACGGCGAGCATGTCGATCGCCGTGGGCAGCACGGTGGGCGGGTAGCCTCGTTTTTGCTTGAACTCGTCGATCTCTGTCGGCTTCCAGTCTCGGCTCATGGGGCCAAACGTGCTCGTGCCCTCGGTCAGGGCGGGCGGGCCGGAGGCCGACCCCTTGCCCTCGATCGCTTCCCGAACACTTGGATAGTGGCGTTTGAAGCCTTCCGCCCAGAGTGCGACGAGATTATTCATGGTGTCCGAACCGACGCACTTGAGCGATCCTGCCACCTCACCCGACACCTTTGCGTAGGCAGCAAGTGACGAGGCACCTGCACCGGTTTCTTGTGCAGAGACAGTTTGGACGCTGCCCGTGATCGTGATCAGCGCGGCAACCATGCTCATAAGAAGACGATCCCTAACGGCAAAACCGCGCATGGAGGAAACTCCGGAGAAACAGGGCTGTTCCTGAGAAACTTCAACGGTACATGATGCACGTGAGCTTTTGATGAAAAAAGGGCCTGCTTCGTGTATAGTGCCGAAGTGGGTATTCGTTCCGGAACCGAGTCCCGTCCCGTGACGTCACCGGTAGTGGAACGCTCGAGGGGCGGGCGAAAAGACTTCGCCTGCCCGTGGAAGTGACCGTCGAGCACCGCGGTTCGAGGGAAATCGGGCCGGATGGCGATCAGTTCCGCTCGTTGCCGACGACCGCGCCGCCAGATCGCGCGTCATTCGCCGAGCGTGCGGCCCCCCCGATCGTGATTCCAGCACTTCTGCTGTGCGATTTTGGGCATCTCGCCCGAGAAGTCGCATCGTTGCAGGATGCCGGAGCGAGGCAACTGCACCTAGACGTGATGGACGGGCGATTCGTCCCGCAGTTGACCTACGGCCCGGTCGTCATCAAGGCCGTGAGACAGGCCGCCAGAGTACCCATCGATGTGCACCTGATGATCGAGCATCCGGAGCACACGCTGCGGGAGTATCTGGAATTGCATCCGGATGTGGTCACGGTGCACATCGAGGCGCTCCGGGATGCCCGTCGGACTCTCGACGCGATCCGTGACTGTGGAGCGGCGGCTCACTTGGCGGTCAGCCCAGGAACGCCAATCGACTCCCTGCAGTCGCTTCTCCACTCATGCGACGGAGTCCTC
>JBJTBB010000176.1:0-2569 GCA_046091125.1 Planctomycetaceae bacterium | reverse complement strand
CCCGGGAGACTCCAGGCCCCTTCGCCATTGCATGAACAGGCCACGTGAGCCCGAGCACCTCGCCGGCGGCACGGGAAGTCTCTTCGAATCGGCCGGCGTTCGTCGGTGAGCGCAGGTCTTCGTCGTAGGTGGGAATCATCTGCCTCAGACGAGTCCGGCAGTCGGTGGTCGCAAGCAGATCGGGCAGGGACGTTCGGATCGTCTCGAGCGAGATGTTGACCGATACCGAGGCGCCGGGCGAGGCGCCAAGGAGCGCCGCAAGTGATCGATCCCGGGTGGAAAAAACCTCCGTGCCGAACGAGACGGCTCCGCGGTCGGCCTTCCTGATTGACTGCACCCGGATTCCGGCCTCGACGAGCCGCCAGTCCGTCGGTCTTGCCAGCGGGTAGTAGAGTCGCAGCGACTCCATTCTGCTGTGCATCGTCTGGATCGCCTGGCCGACGAGGTAGCGTACGAGTGGTCGGTTGCGGATGCCGGCCCGCAGGAGCGTGCCGATGTTGTCGGGCCGAAGTGAGCGGGGCAGATCGGTCCACCGGCCGGTTTGTTTCAGGAAGCGTGTCGTCCATGTTCCGAACGGTCCGAAGAGCAGCTGACGGCGGCCGTCGAGCCGACGCAGGTCGAGGTGCGGTGCACCGAGGCTTGGGGAGGAGGGAGGAGCCGAGCCATAGACTTTCGCCTCGTGACGGCCGCAGATCTCGGGATCGTCACAGACGAGCCACTGGCCTCCGATGGGAAATGCGCCAAGTCCGCGCACCTCACGAAGACCGGTCGACTGTAGGAGCGGAAGACTCCCCCCGCCGGCGCCCACGAAGACGAACCTGGCCCGCGCCATGGATCGCTCGCCGGTCGATGTGTGCCGGATCGCCACCTGCCAAACGCCGCCCCGTTGCGTAAGGCTCGTCACGCGGCAACCGGCCGTGACGGCACATCCCTCTTGTTCGACGAGCCACTCGAGGAGTCGCCGCGCAAGAAGGCCGTAATGCACCTCCGTTCCGCCTGCTGCCCGCGACGCGGCGACGGGCGTGCGGACCCGGCCTTCCATCACCAGCGGCGCCCAGACCTCGATCGTGGCGGGGTCATCCGTGAAGTCGACGGCTCGAAAGAAGTGGTGGTCGCCGAGTGCCCGCTGTCTCGCCCGCAGGAAGTCTACGTCATCCGCCCCCTGCACGAAGCAGATATGCGGGACTCGATGGATGAAGTCATCGGCCTGTCCGGCCATGCCACTCTTGACGGTGTATGCCCAGAACTGCTTCGAGTGCTCGAACTGTTCGAAAACGGCGAGTGCCCGATCGATCCTGACTCGGCCGTCGGGCTCGCGGACCGGCGTGTAGCTGATCTCGCACAGACCGGCGTGTCCGGTGCCCGCGTTGTTCCAGCCGTCGGATGCCTCCCGCGACAGTTCGCCCGCAACCTCGACCACCCGGATGGTCAGGCGGGGGTCGATCCGCTTGAGCATCGTCGCGAGGGTCGCGGACATGATGCCGCTGCCGACGAGCAGGACGTCGTATGTCGTTGATTCCGGTGAAGACGTGTGTGGATGCATAGCCCGCCCGGACTGCGTACCGCCCGCAATGATGACTGATCGTACCAGCCCTTGAATCGCCATCGACGCCACGATCGCCCTGGAGCCACATGGAGCGGTTCCGCCGAAGCCTGCAGGGCTGGCTACGAACGGTGGATCGTGTGCCCTCGCCGTGTATGCTGTGGGAAATCCTGGAGCTTCATCATGCGCATGCTCGAGCGTTTCATCGTCTCCCTGGTGCTCGTCGCCGGTACCTCCGTCGCCAGTTCCGATGACGCCGGCCAACCGGATCTGCTCCCCACGCTCGGTTCGATCGAGCGGCTCGATCCGCGTTTCGAAAAAATCGTGCCCCCCGACGCTGTGATCGAGGTACTGGCGAGCGGATTCGTCTGGTCCGAAGGTCCCGTCTGGCTGAAGGGCGAGCAGGCCGTGCTCTTCAGTGATATTCCCCGGAACCGGGTGATGCGGTTCAAGGACGGGGAAGGCCTGAGCATCTTCCTCGAGCCGGCCGGATTCACGGGGCCGGGGGCCTATGGAAGTGAGCGAGGCAGCAATGGCCTCACGCTCGACCGGCAGGGAAACCTGATCTCGTGCGAGCATGGCGACCGCCGTGTAAGCCGGCTGACGCCGGGCGGCGGCAAGCGGACGGTGGCCGATCATTACCAGGGTAAGCGGTTCAACAGCCCCAATGATTGTGCGGTTCACTCCTCGGGGGCGATTTACTTCACCGACCCGCCGTACGGCCTGCCGAACGGCTGGGACGACGAGCGGCGAGAGCTCGACTTCTGCGGTGTCTACCGCGTCACGGCCGACGGAACGGTGACGCTTCTGTGCGACTCGATGACGCGGCCCAACGGCATCTGCTTCTCACCTGACCAGAAGCGTCTCTACGTCGCCCAGTCCGACCCGAAGGAGCCGATTTGGAAGGTGTTCACGGTGAAACCCGACGGGACGCTCGACGGCGGCAAGAACTTCTTCGACGGAACGGCGCTATTGAAAAAGCACAAGAAGGGGCTTCCGGACGGGCTGAAGGTGGATTTGGCTGGC
>JBJTBB010000175.1:0-2628 GCA_046091125.1 Planctomycetaceae bacterium | reverse complement strand
GTGGTTGAGCGCCGAGCCAAAGCGGTGCAGGAAGGAGATGCCACCGAGCCGCGGGCGGGAAGCGCTCGGTGTGTTGGCAGCAGGGTTGAAACCCGACGCCGCGAGCTGGAGCCGCTCGAAACAACGCCGCAGCACGCGTTCACCGTAATGTGCGGCGGAATTCCGCAAAAGGAGTGCCCGGTCAGCACGGCACAGCGATCAACGTTGTTCGAGAGATGGCCTCTCAAGGCGACCAGCCCATTGGACTCGCAAAGAAGGACAACCTTGGTCCGACTTGCAAGTCTTGCAAGCGTGCGGAGGATATACTAATGCCTCGGAGGGGGAGTGCTCGTTTTGAGGCTTGTTGTTTTGAGGAGCGGAAATTCGCCATGAAGCGTGATGATCCCTTTGAGCGACTTGTGGGTGCGGTGCTCGGGTTCGTACTGGTTGTCGGCGGCCCGTTTATCTTCGGCCTAGCACTGCTCGCCGCACTGAACTTCATTGGCGACTTAATTTTTCCGGAGTCTTGGAAGACCGCGCCCGTTCGCTCACGAGCACAGCAGGCTCGGGACAGTGAAGACGCCTATTGGGAGATGATTCGGGAATCCAACACGCCCCGATTTGAGCGATAAGGACTAAGCCCGATGTGCCACGCCCAAGGCTGCCACTCGGGTGGAAAGTGGACACCGGAAACACCTATGAGGCTTTGGTGATGAGACTAGTAATCAGCCTGTGTTGTGCGATCGCGATTTCCGTTGGATCAACCGCTGCTTTTGCGCGAGGTGTTGAACGAGAGTTGCGGAGAATGGTGGGCTACACAATCGTCGCATCGGAGACAGTCGAGAGTTGCGGAACGAATGTGCAGGGTGCGGACATAGTTGCACTTAGCGACGGCAACGTTTTCTCAGTTGACTTCTTGGGGTGGATAACCGAGGGCGATGATGTGGTTGTGTTTGTTAAGGGGCCGAACAAGCACACGCGGGACGCATTGCAAGGACAGGTTCCAGACAGGCTTCTTTACTCATTTAAGTTGCTGATCGGTGGAGAGATGTACGATGCTGAATTGATCGAGTGAATGTGCATCTTCCGCAGCCTGACGAGTGGGTTTTGCGACCGTGCCCGCAGGTAGGCTGGGAAGTCGCGAGCGAGGCTACGACCTGAGAAATGTACGTCTTGGCGCGCCTCGCAGGTACTCCCCCAAAGAAATAGCACCACGATTCACTACTTAAAGGCTTCGGACGACCCGCGCAGCCATCTGTCTGTTCGTGGCGGCCCTCCTTTCCACGGCGCCCAGCCCGGCCAGCCCTCCGGTGGCGTTGACCGAGCCGCTCACGCCTGCGGAGCAGCGGGGGAAGTTTCATCTGCCAGCCGGCTACGAGATCCAACTGGTGGCCGCGGAGCCAGAGATCCAGAAGCCCATGAACCTCGCCTTCGACGCCCGTGGGCGGCTCTGGGTGACGCACTCCGTGGAGTATCCCTTCGCCCCGCCCCCCGACGCGGCCCGTCGCGACGGGCTCACGGTGCTCTCCGATTTCGGGCCCGACGGCAGGGCGCGGAGGGCCAGCCGGTTTGCCGCCGATCTCTCCATTCCCCTCGGCGTGCTCCCCCTGGCGGACCCCGGCGACGGCACGACGTCCGTGGTCGTCTGGTCGATTCCCCACAACTGGAAGCTCACCGACACCGACGGCGACATGGTGGCCGACACCCGCGACCTGCTCTACGGGCCGTTCGACTTCGTCGACACCCACGGCGACCAGAGCTCCTTCCGGATGGGCCTCGACGGCTGGGTCTACGCCTGCCACGGCTTCCGCAGTCGGCATCAACGGCGACCCGGCGGAGCATGGGGCCTCCATCGCGATCGTGGACAGCACGGGCCGCGAGTTGATGGGCAGGCAGAGCGTCGACCAGGGAAAGTCCTACGAGTTCCGATACGCGGAACCGTACACGGCGGGCGACGTCATCCAGTTTCAGGTCGGAACCGACTTCAAGATCGGCGCGGCCGTGGGGCTCGACGTCACGATCACGGCACCCTCGGGCAAAACGCCCTGACGGCTCCCCGGGACGGCGTCGTTCAGAGGAGCACCATGGGCAGGAGTCCGCCGACGACGCGGCGCGTCAGGAGATGATCGCGTCGATCGGGGTGCCATGGTCGATCGCCAGCCGCTTGCGGCCCGGCAGCTCGAGCCTCCGCGAGTCGAGTCCGAGCTGCTTCAGGATCGTGGCATGGACGTCGGTGACGTAGTGCCGATCCTCGACGGCATGGAAGCCGAGCTCGTCGGTCGCGCCGTGCACCATTCCCCCCTTGATCCCGCCCCCGGCCATCCAGACGGAGAACGCGAAGGGATGGTGGTCGCGGCCGTCGGAGCCCTGCGAGCCGGGCGTGCGGCCGAACTCCGTGCAGAAGATCACGATCGTCTCGTCGAGGAGGCCGCGACGGTCGAGGTCCTCCAGCAGCGCCCCGATCGGCTGATCGACCGCGAGCGAGAGCTTCTCGTGGTTGGCCCTGAGGCCGCCGTGGGCGTCCCAGGCGCCGGCCCCGCCGCCGCCATGCTGGATCTGGATGAACCGCACGCCCCGCTCCACCAGCCGCCGCGCCGCGAGCAGCGTCCCGGCGAACTCCCGGCAGTGCGGCTGGTCAAGTCCGTAGAG
>JBJTBB010000174.1:0-4350 GCA_046091125.1 Planctomycetaceae bacterium | reverse complement strand
CTTCTGGTCTCGGTCACCTCCACGAGGACGTCGACGGGTAGGGCGAACCATTCACCCTCGAGCTTGAAAACCAGCACGCTCAGCGCAGGGCCGGAGTCGCCTCCAAGACCCGGTTCGCTCCGGCCGGCGAAAGGGTTTCTCTGCGGCGACTCGGCGAGGATGGCGGTCCACTCCTCGAGGTAGCCTTCGGGCGCCCGTCTGTCGAAAAGCGTGCGTGCCGCCAGTGAGAGCACTGGGCAGTTGCGGCAGTGGACGAGCCGCTCGAGCTCGCGGCAGGAGCGGTCCCCTGACGTGCCGATCCGCCGCCAGCACTCCGGCATGGGGGGGATGACGTCGACGGCATCGAAAGCGCTCATGGGCGCTGCCCCCTCACCAGCGAGAGCGCGAGTGCAGCATCGACATGCTCCGGGTCGAGGTAAATGGCCTTTCGGAAGCAGTCGATCGCGTCTCCCTCTGATCCGCTGATCCGATGAAGCGTGCCGAGCAAAAAGAAGGCTTCAGCAGACGGGCCCGTTCGATCGAGGTGATCGTTGCAGGCTCCGATGGCCTCGGCATAACGACGCTGATTGGCGAGCAATCGTGCATTCTGCAGGGTCGGCCCATCGTCGTCGGCCGACGCCCCAAGGGGCTCTTGTGGCTCATGCGTAGATCTGGGCGTCGATGGACGGCTCAGCGGCACAGCCGACTCCACGCGACCATTCGGTCTCGGCTTCAGGTTGGACTCGGCGGGGTGAAGCGTCGTCCGGCTCACGCGTGAACCATCGGTGTCGAGGCGTCGGAGGACAAACCGTGATGGTGACGAAGCAGGTGTGAATCGATCAAGCACGATGGTCGACTCGGCTGAGCCGACGACGAGCAGTCCTTCCGGAGCGAGCCATGCATGCAGTCGATCGATCAGCTGTCGTCTCGCATCCGACGTGAGGTAAATTAGGAGATTGCGGCAGCAGATGACGTCATACGGCGCGCGTGGTGGCATGAAGAATGGATCGAGGACGTTGCCCCAGTGCACCGGAGCGACCCTGGCGACGCGTTGGTCGATGAGGAATGTCGTCCCTTCGCGACGGAACCAACGGGAAACCTGCTCGTCCAACGTCGTCCCGGTCGTCCGGAAAGCATTTCGCGAGTAGCGGCCCGTAGTCGCACGACGTCCAGCCTCACGGCTGACGTCGAACGCATCGATGTGAAAGCATGACTCATCGAGGCCTGCGTCGAACAGGAGCATCGCAATCGACCGGGGCTCCTCTCCGGCTGCGGCCGGCATGCTCAGGATGCGGACAGGCCGTCCGGGCGATTGATCTGCGTCGGAACGTCGCACTCCCGGCGTCGAGACCAGCCTCTCGACGATGAACGCCAGCGAATCCAGGTCCCGAAAGAACCAGCTTTCCGACACGACGATGTCCTCGACGAGGCGATCCCTCGCGGACTTGTCTAATGCGATTCTGTGCACGACGTCCGCGTCATCGCCGACCCCCAGTCGCTCGCGGGCGCTCCTCAAGGCGCGTTCGAACACGGCCGATCCGACCGCTCGGGGATCGAGGCCGATCCAGCGGGTCATTTCCGTCTCAAGTTGAACGCGTGCCATGTTCGTTCGTTACGACTTCCGCGGTGACCGCATCGACGTCGAGGGGAAGAACCCGCTTGGCAATCGAGTCGCTCAGGATCGCATCGGGATCGACGAGTTGGACCGTATCTGCATTCTGCACCACGAGGGGTCCGAGCCACGCACCGATGCCACAGCCACGATTCGCACATGACTCGATCGCGACGAGGGCGAGCACGGTATCGACACGGAGCCCCAGTCGGCCGGCATGCCCGCCGGTGGCCGTCTCGATCACGATCACCCTTTGCCCCAACTGCGGCACCGAGTCCGACGACGACATCCCCCGGCCGTCCTCGACGTCAAGCAGTCGCGTGAGATCCACGAGCGGGACCAGTTCACCACGGTAGCGAATGAAGCCTGCAAGCCACTCCGGCAGTCCGGCCGCAGGTTCGACGATGACTGGAGGGACCACCTCGACGACGCGCTGGGCGGGAATGGCGAACGAGCGGCCGGCGGCCGTGAAGGTGAGATGATGCATGAGATCGAGGTCCATCACGTGGTGAATCGCGAGACCTCCTCCTTCAGTCCGCCGACGGCAGCACGGAGTTGCGACGCGGCGGTGCCGAGATCTCCGAGCGACGCCGAGGTGCGACCCGCACCGTCAGACAGCCGGCCCATTGCCTCGCGGATCTGGTCGGCGCCCTGCGCCTGCATCCGCATGCCCTCGGTGACCTGTGCAAACCGCCCCGAGATGCCGTGCACGCCTTCGATGATGCCCGAGAGATTCTCTGACACATCGGCGATCTCACGAACTCCCTCACGGACACGTTCGCTAAAGCGGTCCATCTCCATGACGCCTGCCGAGACCCCCAACTGCATCTCCTTGACGATCCGTTCGATGTCGAGCGAGGCGATGGCCGTCTGGTCCGCCAGGCGGCGGATTTCGCGGGCCACCACGAGGAATCCAAGCCCGTATTCACCGGCCTTTTCGGCTTCGATCGCCGCGTTGATGGAAAGCAGATTGGTCTGGTCGGCGACCTTCGTGATCGTGGTGACCGCGAGGTTGATGGCGTCGGCCCGATCACTGATCACTGACAACTTGGTATTGACCAATCCGGTCGATGCGGTGAGCTGTCGCATGCTCGCCCCCATGCCCGTAAGACCGGCCCGACCCTTGGTCGCCATCGCTCCCGCCTCTGCCGCCATGCGATTGACGTCATCCATGGTCGTGAGCAGGTCCTGTGACGTTGCTGCGATCTGTCGCACGGCGGCGACGGCCTCGCTCGTGGACGCGCCGAGGTCTGCCACCAAACCCTCCTGATCCCGGGAGGCCGCCTGGATCGCCGTGGCGGCCGACACGAGCGATACCGACGATCGTTGAATCCTGCCGATGAGGCCCCGCAGGTCCCCTGTCATCACTCGGATGGCCTCGGAAAGGGCCTCCGTCTCGTCCTCCAAAACGCGTTCGCCCGTCGGCTCCTGATCGGTTGGTGGCGTGTCGCCGACCGAACCGGTCGAGCCGGCTCCGCGAAGGTCTCCCGATGCGACCTGACGGGCGGCCTCCACGGCCCGGGTGATCGGCTTCGAGATACTTCTTGCGACGATGAGTGCGGCTGCCGCCACGCCGACGAGCGTCAGGGCGGCAATCGTCGTGATGGCCGCGCGCTGGAGCCAGCCGATGCGGTAGGCCTCATCGGCGTCCTGCTTCACCTCCAATCCCCAGCGGTAGCTCGGCAGATACCGCCACGCGGCCACCACCTGCTTGCCGCGATAGTCGCTGATGAGGCCGAAACCATGCGTTCCAGTGGCGCCCTCCCGTACGCCGCCATCCGCTCCGCTGCGGTCGTCGAGGACGGCTGTGAAGGCGGCATTCGAGCGATACCGCAATGGGGAGGTCACGAGCAGTTCGACCGCCGACGTCCCGGGCGACTCACGTCCGATGTCCTCCCGCAGGCTGGCTGTCACGATCTCACTCGTCTCGCCGAACCCAGCGTATGTGGAGAGCATCTGCCAGACAGGCTCCGGAGAAAGGCCGAGCGCGAGCACCCCCCTCACTCGACCTTCGTCGAGGATCGGGCTCGTGACGAAGGCCATCGGGCCCCATTGGTAGTTCTGGAACGCGCCGAGATCGCTCTGCAGCAATGTTCGCGTACGATCAAAGCCGGCCTCCAGCTCGGTCCCATCCATCATCCGATGGGCCATAGACGTCCCGGTCGCGATCGTCTCGTCGAGCGAAAAGAGCACATGTCCGTCGAGGCTCACCAGCAGCACCTGTGCGTACCCAAACGCGTTCGCGACGTATCCGAGAAAGGGTGCCACCCTTGCTGCAGCCTCCCGCAATCGGGCGGGGTCGTCCGCGAACGACTCGAGCTCCACGACGGCTCGAAGGATTTCGGGAGCCCGTGCAAGCGCGGTGCCATCCCTGACGCGTTCAGCTGCGAACGCCTCCAATTCAATCGTTTTCGCGTCGGCTACGAGCGACAGACTCTGCCGAACCGATCGCTCAACGGAGTTTTCAAGTAGTCGCGTCGTGATCACGGTCAGGATGCCGCAGGGCACCAGGGCGATCACGAGGAACCACAGGAGCAGCCGGCGAGCGATGGGGCGTCGAGTGGCGATAGCCCGTGCCATCGGCCGCGAGGCGTCTGGGACTACCGCAGTGGGGAATGGAGGACTCATCAGTCGGCCACGGGTGCAGACGGCGCCGCCCAACCACCCCAGCGTTCATGGATATCCGCTACCAACTACTCCCATTCGCCACGCGATCGCGTGATCGGAAACGGTGTAGGCCGCACCGCCGTCCTACTCGT
>JBJTBB010000173.1:0-4466 GCA_046091125.1 Planctomycetaceae bacterium | reverse complement strand
CCGTAGGTTGTCACGCTGTCTCCCCAGGCAAGCACTCTGATCGGCTCCCCGGATCGCAGCCTTTTCAACGTTGCGGGCAGCAGTCTCTCCGCGACGGAAGGAGGCTCTGACGCTGGCTCTGGATACTCGGTTTCGAGGATCGGGTAGAGACACTGCTCGTCGAGGCGGTCGATCCTGCCGGGAATGAAAATATTGGCCAGTCGCTTCTCGCCTGCAGCGAGCCTCGGCGGTTCGCAGGTCACCACGTGCGGATGGCCTGGCTTGAGGGTCATCGTGCCGTCGCCGCACAGGACGACCGAATCGAGCCGCCGCATGCCAAATCGATCGCTCGCGAAGTCCGGCTGATCCGCCGCGATCCCTCCTCCAGGAAGCCGGCCGAACGAGCCCCATTCGAGATCGGCTTCATAGTCCTTGCCACGAACGAAGGGCCGGCCTACCTCCCCGGCGGCGTCCCTCACGATGAGGCTTTCGGGATCCAGGGCTCCACGCACGCTGCACTCCTCGGCCCGTAGACGCGCTAGCGGTGGACCCTTGCGCCAGGGCGGACCCCCAGGATTGAACTCACCAAGCGGGGCGTGCCGCTCATCGATGACGGTCACAATCTCGGCCGGCCTGACGTCGATGACCGACTGCCGATCGCCATCCGGAAGTCTCACCGTGACCCGGACCCGCCAGGCCCCCTCGACTGCGAGATCGACGTGCGGCGGTGCCGCCGCATGCCCGACGGAAACACCAAGTGGCATTAGCAACGCCGCAAACCCGAGAAGCGACGTGCGGACGACACTCTCACGCTCACGAACGCAACGTACGGTGCCGGCGGATCGGTTCATACCGCAAAGGCCTCCCGTAGAAGCGCGAGGCTCTTTGGCACGGCCCTCGAAGGGTCGTCTCGTCCCTCGAACTCGAGTGACACCCAACCCTGATAGCGGCTGTTCCGCAGGATGGTCGCCACGCGACGGTAATCGATGTCGAGCGTGTACCACTTGCCACCTCCTTGGTAGGTCTTCGCTTGCACGAGGCAGGCACTGGGGGCGATGCGCTCCATCTGAACATACGGCTCGTCGAGGAAATTCCCCGTGTCCAGCGTCACCCTCAGCCAGGGCGAGTCGATCGCGTCCACGATCCGCATCACGCCCTCGGCCGTACGGCCGAGTCCCCAGTGATTCTCGAGTCCGAGCACAACACCACACGCCTCGGCCCGCGGGAGGCATTCCTCGAGCGCGTCGATCACCCAGCCAAAAGCTTCCTCGTCGTCGGCGTACCCGGATGGCCTGGGCTCGATACCCTTGTTCGCCATCAGTACGTCGAAATTCTTGAGCGTGCCCCAGCGACCCGTGTTGACCCGCATCGTTGGAATCCCGAGACGGTAGGCGACGTCGATCGACCGCAGGGTCTTCTCGACGTTCTGCCGCCGAACGCCCACATCGGGTGAGACGAATCCCTGATGAGTCGAAAAGCCACACAGGGCCAGACCGAGCCCGTGGGCCTGCCGTTTCAGCCTCTGCAACCGGCCGTTGGCCTCATCACCGGCCATCTGAACCTGAAGGATCTCGACACCGTCGAATCCCATACGCGCAGCCCGTTCGATGCACTCCTCGATTGGCGATGGTTCCCCCTGAAACTGCCAGAACGAGTATGTCGAAACGCCGAATCGCACGGGCCGCAGCGGCTCTTCCACGACAGGCTCCTGAGCAGCGGCACCGAAGACCGGCACGATGGTCCCTGCAGCCAGCAGACGTCGGCGGCTGATCGTCGATGGAGACATGACTCGATGGCTATCGGACCCGCACGATGCGGCCGAGTATCCGGCCGAATGAATACCGAATGGAGTCTACATTCTCCCTGGGAGCGAGCACCACGATTCGCTGACCTTGACCTCGAAACCGTGCAGCTGTGGAGCCTGGCCGGCGTGCTGGGCAATCCACCCGACGAACTCCATACTGCGGTCATGCCGCTCCTGCGAATCCTCTGCGCCCTCGTCATCCTCGGCTTTCCGACGCTCCTCGGCGAGCAGTCGCAGCCGGGCGCCTTCGTGGTATCACGTCGGATCGTCACGGTCACACGGCCGGATGACTCGACATTCTTGGCCGATCTGCGCTATCCAGCCACTTCCATCGAACCCGACGCACCGTTCGCGGACGCCGCCGCGCCGGCACCCGCGATCGCCTTCGGCCATGGATTCCTCTGTGGTGTGGCACTCTACGCTTCGACGATGGAACATCTCGCAAGCCACGGTTTCATCGTCATCGCGCCGCACAGCCACTCTGGACTCATCCCCGATCATTCGCAGTACGCGATCGACCTGCGCCACTGCCTGACATGGCTCGAGGAACAGGATGCCGAAGAGTCGAAATGGCTGTTCGAGGCGGTCGATACGGATCGCCTCGCCGTATCCGGACACTCGATGGGCGGAGGTGCCGCCATGCTCGCCGCCGCCGCGGACGACCGCATCGATTGCCTCGCGACCCTCGCCGCCGCGGAAACGAGACCCTCCGCAGTGTCCGCCGCCAGGGATCTGCGTTGCCCCGCCTGCTTTATCGTCGGGTCGGACGACGCGATCGTTCCGCCCACGACGACCCGTGCACAGTACCTGGCATGCCGAGAACCCAGACAGTTCGTCACGATCGCGGGTGGATCCCACTGCGGCTTTCTCGATGACGGCTTTCTGGGCTGCGACTCGGGCACTCTGCCGAGACCTGATCAGCTCGCAAGGACCCGCGCGGCTCTGCTCGAATTCTTCATCGAGCACTTGCGGCGACCCGTTGAATCGCTCGAGCCTGTCCAGCACGGTGCAACCGATCCGGTTTCGGATCGGTGACGGATCGAGACGTCCGCCCGCGTGGCAGTCTCTTTGATCCACCTGCAAGAACAAATGGCAACCGTGATGACGAGTCCCATAGCATTTATCGATCGAAAAAGCGACAGGAGGATAGGCATGGTCGACAGTGGTCAGCAGAGTCGGATTCGACCGTTGGTGGTCATGTTCGTCGGCTGCACGGTCGTTACTGACGTGGCCTCGATTGCGCGAGAGCCCACCGAATCGCCCGCCCGTGCAGCGATCGTCGCCGCCGACGAGGCCCGCATCGAGGCCTTTAGGAACCCGACCCAGGATGCGCTCGATGCGATCCTGTCGTCTGATCTGCATTACGCCCACTCAACCGGAGTCGTCGATACGAAGCCGTCATTCATGGACGCTCTTATGACCGGCACGACCAGGTATGTCGCCTTCGACTACGAGACCCGTGATATCACCGCTCCGGCGCCGGGCATCGCCCTGATGACCGGCAGCGTCCGCATCCGGGCGGAGACGCGGGATACGGCCATTGACGCCAAGGTCTCGTTTCTCGCCGTCTGGCGGCTCGAGGAGGGGGAATGGCGGTTCCTCGCCTGGCAATCGTGTCGGATACCACCTTCTCAGACACGGTAGGCTGGCTTTCCATACGCGAGGACACCGACTCTTCATGGCGATCGACCCCATCTGCGGAATGACGGTCGATGAGCGGACCGCTCTGAGCACGGTCCGCGATGGCGAGGCGGCGTTCTTCTGTTCCGAGGGATGCCGGCGCAGATTCATGGGGGATTCGCTCGTCACCGTGACGACGTCGATAAGTCCCTGCTGCGGCTCCCATCGACCAGAACCCCAACCGGCGACGACGGTCGCAGCCCGGCGCAGCGATGCCGTCTTTACCTGTCCGATGCATCCCGAGATCGAGCAGATCGGCCCAGGTGCCTGCCCGAAGTGCGGCATGGATCTCGAGCCGAAAGCGGCCGTCACGGATGCGGGCGATGCCGATCCCGAGCTTGAGGCAATGGCCCGTCGATTTCGTTTTGCCGCAGCGCTGACGGTCCCGGTGCTCGTCCTGTCGATGCTGCCGATGCTGGATGTGCCCCTTGATCGCTGGCTCGGGGCGGCCGCGAATGGCTGGATGCAGCTCGTCCTCGCGACACCCGTCGTGTTGTTGGCCGGCTGGCCCTTTTTCGAGCGTGGTGCCCGGTCGTTCGCGACGGGACACCTCAACATGTTCACGCTCATTGCGGTCGGCATGGCTGCCGCCTACGGCGTCAGCGTCCTCGCCGTCCTCTTTCCCTCGATCATCCCGCACGCATTTCGCCACGATGGTGGCGTGCCTCTCTACTTCGAGGCCGCCGCGGTGATCGTCACATTCGTGCTTCTCGGACAGCTCCTCGAACTCAAGGCCCGCCAACGGACCGGCGCCGCTCTTCGGGAGCTCTTGTCACTCGCGCCGCCGATGGCCCGCGTCCATGGGTCCGAAGAGGACCGAGAGGTCCCGCTCGATGAGGTTCGGCAGGGGGAAGTGCTGCGGGTGCTGCCCGGGGACAAGATTCCCGTCGATGGCCGACTCACCGAGGGGGGGAGCGCCGTCGACGAGTCCATGATCACCGGCGAGCCGATGCCGATCGAGAAAGGTGTCGGAGACGCGGTCATCGGCGGCACGCTCAACCAG
>JBJTBB010000172.1:0-3269 GCA_046091125.1 Planctomycetaceae bacterium | reverse complement strand
CCGAACCAGACCGGCTTGCCGGGCTTGACCCGCACCTTGTGGAATATCTTCCGCACACCGCACCTCTCGAGCACGGCTGGCACGAGATCCAGATCACCGGCTGAAACACCTCCCGACAGCACGACCACGTCGGCCGCCAGTGCGAGCGATAACGCTGCCCGCAGGGACTCCGATCGATCGGCGACGATGCCCATCGTGAGCGGCTCGCAACCGGCACTAGAGACGGCAGCAGTCAGCATCGGACCGTTCGAATTTCGAATCTGACCATCGCCGGGCCGTGTGCTCGGTTCCACCAGTTCGCTCCCCGTGGAAAGAATCGCGACCCTGACCCGAGGGGTGGCGATCACGTGGCTCGCGCCTGCCTCGGCGGCCAGTCCTATCGCCGCTGGCGACAGGAGTGTCCCTGCCGGTAGGACGACACGGCCGGCCGTGAAGGCTTCACCACGGGTTCCCACATGCTGTCCCCTGCGAAACCGCTCATCCCGCAGCCTGACGCGATCGCCAGGTCGTGCCGATCCGGTTCCATCCTCGGCCGACTCCACCGGAACGACCGAGTCGGCGCCATCGGGAACCGGGGCGCCCGTCATGATCCGGACACACGCTCCGGGCCTCTTGCCGATCGTCGGCACGTCTCCCGCCACCAACTCACCGTCGACTTCGAGGGACACTCCCACGGTGGCCACGTCGGGAACGTCGTCCGCCCGCACGGCGAAGCCATCCATCATGGACCTATTCCAGGGTGGCGAATCGACGTCGGCGATGACGGGCTCCGCCAGTCTGCGGCCCACGGCTTCGAGAAGCCGTTGACGTCGGGGAGGGAGCGGTTCACTCGCCTGTTCAATGAGCCGGATGGCTTCCTCGAGTTCGATCACGGCCGCTCCACCCGTCGATGGCTCGTGTCCGGAAGACCGGACGTCATCGCGAGAAACCTTCGAAGCAGCGCATGGCCGCAGGGCGTGAGAAAACTCTCGGGATGGAACTGCACGCCATAGACTGGCATCGTGCGATGCCGAATCGCCATGATTTCACGGGATCCGTCAGGTGCCGTCGACCAGGCGTCGACGGCGAAGTTCCCGGGAAGCGTCGATGGTTCGATCACGAGGCTGTGATACCTGGTGGCCTCGATCGGGCTCTCGAACCCCTCGAAGAGACCCTCCCCGTTGTGTTCAATCAAGTCGACCTTTCCGTGCATCAGACGACCACATCGGACGATGCGGCCGCCGAAGACCTGTCCGATGGATTGGTGTCCGAGGCAGACTCCGAGCAGCGGCATGCGGCCGGCAAATCTTCGCACCACTTCGCAGGAAACACCGGCTTCATCCGGCGTGCACGGGCCGGGCGAGATGACGATGTGGCTCGGGGCCATTTCGGCGATCGCATCACAGCTTATGACGTCGTTGCGTCTCACCTCGACCGACACCCCGGGCGCGACCTCACCGAGTCGCTGCACGAGGTTCCACGTGAATGAGTCGTAGTTGTCGACCAGTAGGATCATGACGAGGCGTTCTTCCCGCCGGCCACCCCGGAAGCCTCCGGCAACAACCTCGACGGATGCCCTTCACGTTCGACAAGGGGCATGACGAATGGTTTGTAGACCTGCGTGTAGGCTTCCGCCGTCCGATGCCGTTCAAGATCCTCCGGCGATGCCCAGTGCTCCACGAGCGTGAAACGGCGCGGTTCGGCCTCGGAGTGATACACGTCGAACCTTTCGCAACCCGGCTCCCTTCGCGAAAGCGTCATCGCCCGTGCAAGCAGATCACGAACGCGGTCAACATCCGCCGAATCGCGAACGGTCAGGAGAATGGTCAGACACACCATGGCAAGGGCCTCCGAAGGGATCCGAACCAATGTAGCAACGCCTAAGGGATGAGGAGTTCCCGGGACGCGGATGCATCTGATCGTCTTCGAGCCAGCACGCGCAGGTAGGGGGGAAGGAATCCGCAGCGATGGACGAAGGAGCCCGGATCCGCGGCCGACCGCTCGTGGTCCGGTTCGAAGCAATCCTCAACCGTGAATCCAGCCCTGCAAATCCCGCCGATAATGGCGGTCAGGGTGTGCACGAATTCCATCGTACCGGCCTCCCTCAACGGGCAGGGGGCCTCTGCGGGCAGCGGGCCCGACGGTCGGGATGGATGGGCGATTTCATAGCGGCCACTCGCTCCGGGCTTGAGCGTGGACTGCAGACTTGAAGGGCTCTTGTGCTGGCTGACGTAAAGCCCTCCGGTGCGGGTGACCCTGCCGACCTCCCTGAAGACCGATTCAACTTCAGGCAGGTAGCAGGTGCTCACCGGATGGATCACGAGGTCGAATGCGGCGGATGCGAGGCTCGAAAGGTCGTCCATCGACGCCTGGATCGTCATGATCGACAACCGGCGCTCGTCCGCGACCCTGCGATCGAGTTCGAGCATGGCGGCTGACAGGTCAACCACGGTGACCTCTGCACCGGCAGCGGCGTAGACCGGCGCATGCCGACCCCCTCCGGCTGCGAGGCACAAGACCCGCAAGCCGTCGAGCCTCGGGGGGATCCACGCTTGGCGACGCGGCCCCCCGCCACCGAGCCAACGCCTCGGATCGTCGAAAGCATCGTCAGGAGCCGGCGTTGCCAGGGCGGAGCCCTCGCGGGCGAGCCGATTCCAAGCTCTCGCGTTGGTGTCCAGGATCCTCGACCGCAGTGGGATTCCGCTTTCCAATCAGCCCTCCGATCGATCACTGGGACCATTGGTACGAGGGTATCGATGAGGCTGACGTTATCAATTCGATGGCCGGTGATGGCCATCGAACGACCGGGGTCGTCACGGGGCAGGAGGCTGTACCGATCAGGCGGACGAGTCGGTTGAATTTGTAACGATCGCACCGTGCGAAACGGTACGGCCGTCATGCGAGGATCTTCCGTCAAGGTCGACCCCATCGGCACCACAAGTCCAAGGCAGGAAAATACTTGGGCTCACTCAAGCCGGTTTCACCAGCCCGCCGATAGCCCCTTTTGTCCCCGGGGCATCACTGAGGAGCGTCGGGCAACCAGGGGGCGGCAGACACCTGCAGTTCTTCGAGTCACGGACTGGCTCGACAGGCCTGTCGCAAGAACGTTCGTGGATCTGACCTCGGGGTGAAGAACCTCGCAAAACGGAATGCGGCCGTCGGTTCCGGATGGATCCACAAGCAAAGGAGATGTGGCTCGATGAAGCGTATGTTGTTCCTCGGTGCGCTGGTCCTCGGCGTCACCGTTTGTAGCCAGTCCTTCGGCTTCGAGATCCTCGATCGGATGCTCG
>JBJTBB010000171.1:0-2669 GCA_046091125.1 Planctomycetaceae bacterium | reverse complement strand
CGCCACCTCGCCGTCGCTCGGGCTCGCCCAGGCGATCGCCTCGGGGCGCTTCCCCCCCGGATGCACGACCACCGACCGGGCGGGTAGCTGCGTCCAAACCTGCAGCGGATCGGCAGCGGTGTTCACGAACACGGAGGGCTCGGGTCCGAAGCTCCAGGACTTCACCTCGGCCCGCCCTGCGTTCGCGTCGCGCTTCTCGGTGAGGAACACCGGCCCCTTCGTCGTGTCGAGGAAGCTCCAGCGGGCGCCCTGCTCGTCGTGCCAGGGGTTGCCCTTGAGCAGGTCGGAGACGAGGTCGCCGACGCTCCACGACCGCTGTTCGCCGATCGTCTCGCGGATCGTGCACTCCACGAGCGTGCTGTCGGCGCCGTGGCTTTTGTTCGGGGAGACCGTCAGCAGCAACACTTCGCCGCGCCGCACCGCGACCTTGTGCTCGAAGGAAGCCGACCCTCCCTCGTCGACCTTCGCCCCGCCGAGAACCTGTTTCGCCTTCGCCCAGCCGGCGTCGATCTTCTGCTTGGCGGCCTGGAACATCGCCTGCCGCCGCCCTCGCTCGGCCTCGAGCGCGACGACGTTGTCGAGCCATTGCACCCCCCGCTCGGCATCCCGCGTCGGTGAGGAAGCCGTGCCGGAGAGCCCGGTCCAAAGGGCCGTCAAATATGGGAGCTTGAGCTTCTCCTCGGCAGCGACTGTAGCAAGAGCGGCCGCCCCGCCGGTCGCGAGCCGCTCGCGGTGCCGGAGCGTGGCCGCCAGGTGCTGCTCGAGCGGCGGCGCGCCGCCGGCGCCTGTATAGCGGGAATGAAACTCGCGGAGGGCCTTCTCCGCCTCAGCCGTCCAATCCGGACGAGCGGGTGACGCTGAGAACCGCAGGCCGTTCGGCAGGAGCACGGCCCGGGCGGCCACGTCGCGGGCGGCCTGGAGATACCGCTCGACGAGGACGGGCGTCACGGGCATCGCCTCGCCGACGTTCGCGAAGCCCTCGCCACCGACGGCGTCGGGGGGAAACTCGCGGGCCTGCGTCGGCCGGATGTCCACGCGGGTGAGATCGCGGATCGCGTTGTCGTACTCGGCGTTCGTGAGCCGCCGCAGCGTCACGGGGCCGGGATCGCCGGCCCGGCCCGCCGCCTCGGCGTCGAGGGCCGCGAGGAACCAGGCGACGAGCTGCTCCCGCTCCACCTCGGTCGGCTGCGGTGACTCGCGGGGAGGCATGTCGCCGGTGCGCACCCGCTCGACCACGTGCTCGAGCACCCTTGGCTCCCTGAGAAGCCTGTCCGCGGTCGCGAAACGCGTCAGGACGAGTTCATTGTCCTTCGGAACGTCGCCGTGGCACTCACCGCAGGTTCGATTGATCAACGGCAGCACGCGGTCGCCGAACGTCCGCGCAAGCGCCGCGTCGTTTGCCATCGCGTGGGGCGCGAGTGCGGAGCAGGCGACCGGCACGAGCCACAACCACGTCCGCATGTCGCCCTTTCTCGTCGGCACAGACGCTCGAAAGAAGATTCTCCAATGAGATGATATCGACTCCGAATGGAACTGTCGACAGTTATGAAATCGGTGAATCGGTCATGAGATTGAGCGGCCCGGAGGATCCGGGCCTGGAATGAACGGCTGGTGAATCGCGGCGAATCCCCCACTCGCCGGAGCCAATCAGCATGACCTCATGTGCAAGCCATGAGCTTTGCCGCAGGCCTCAGGAATCCCCGGGTGCCACGCGTCCTCGAGCAGGCATCATGTTCGACAGCAGCGCGTCGACGCAGGCACGTGCGAACGCCTCATCATTGATCGCGCAGTCGAGGGACAGGCATGGAATGCCCGGTCGAAGACCCCGCTCGATTGCCGAGAACAACGCGGCATCAGCCTCGGCATCGTGAAACGGCCCGCCGGACGTGCTGATCACACTGATTCCACGGCGGGGGATGAGCACGCTGACGGGACCACGTGACGCATTCACCTTCATAGCCAGCAGGCTGCCAAGCGCCTCGCATTCGGCAGGATTCGTCCGCATGAGGGTCACCTGCGGATTGTGGACGTACAACCTCCGGTCAGAAAACCGCTCCGGCACCGAGTCGCGTGATCCGAAGTTCACCATGTCGAGACAGCCTGGAGCGACGACTGCCGGCACGCCGAGCCTCGCGGCTGCCTCGAGACGATCGGGACCAGCGGAGAGCACACCGCCGATCAGTTCATCCGCCAATTCGGTCGTCGTAACGTCGAGCACCCCCGAGACCAGGCCACTGGCCACAAGCGCTTCCAAGGACCGCCCACCGATGCCGGTGGCATGGAATACGAGCACCTCGTAACCCGCTATTTCGAGAAGGGGAATCGCAGCCTCGATGCACCTGGTGGTATTGCCGAACATGCTGGCGACGACGACCGGTCTGTCGCCGCCGTTTGGCACGACGGTTTCGACCATTCCACAGATCGCTCCAGCAGCCCGCGCCAGGATCGTGCGTGAGACCCGGTTGAGCCCCTGGACGTCCACGACTGCCGGCATCATCACGAGGTCGCTCGTGCCGACGTAATGCGCCGTGTATCCGCTGGCGAGCGTGGACACGAGCACCTTCGGGAATCCAATCGGGAGTGCGCGCATCGCGGCCGAGGCGATCGCCGTACCACCACCTCCCCCGAGCGAGATCACTCCATGGATCCTTTGCTCCGCCGCAAGTCTC
>JBJTBB010000170.1:0-4195 GCA_046091125.1 Planctomycetaceae bacterium | reverse complement strand
GAGGAGGCCCTGCGCTTGCTGACCGGACCGGTTTGATCCCGCCTGCTGGCCGCCGGCATGACGGCGGACTTCAGCAGAAATCTCTGGACATGCGGGGAAGCAGCGAGAGCGGTCCGTCGTCGCGGCGACCGGTATCGGCCGGCACCAAGGGCTCGATGCCCATCGCGACGACGTGCACCACCGGGCCACGTCGCTGGATTCTTCCCTTGACGATCACACTGGCCGCACGCCTGGCCGTCGGATCAGCCGACTGCCAGATGGCCGGCCGAACGACAACGTTGGCTGGGCCTGTCTCGTCCTCGATGGTGAGAAAGATGGTTCCCTTGGCCGTGGCGGGCCGCTGGCGGGTCAGGACGATCCCGGCCACCCGTACGCTCCGTCCCTCGGGCATTCGCAGCGCATCCGCGATCGTCTCGATTCCCAGTCGTCGCATCCGCTGCCGCTCGAACGCGATCGGATGAGACTCGAGCGAAAGGCCTGTTGTTCGATAATCGGCGATCACCTCCTCATGGCGACTCGTGCATGGCAGGAATTCCGAATCCATCACGAACGCACCATCTTGATGTGCCGTGTCGCTCCCGATGACTGCATCGCACCCGGTAACGACCGGATCACACAACGCGTCGAAGAGCGGCCGCTCCCCCTCGCGATCTCCCCGCTCCATCGCCTCCCACAGCGCCCGTCGTCGATCCAGGCCGAGCGATGCGAGCGATCCGGCACGGGCAAGGTGCACGAGGGTCTCTCGGTCGAGTCGGCCACGACTGGCCAGTGCCGAAAGGCTCCGAAAGGCTCCGTGCCTCCTCGCCTCCTCGATCCGCCGGCCGGCCATCTCACCGAGACCACGAACCTGCTCGAGCCCCAGTCGCACCGCGACGTCGCCCGTCTTGCGGCAAGGCTCGAGCGAGGCATGCCAGGAGCTTGCGTTCACGTCCACGGGGAGCACGATGACTCCATGCTCCCGGGCATCCCTCACGAGTTGGGCCGGGGCATAGAATCCCATCGGCTGGCTACCGAGCAGCGCCGCCGTGAAGGCCGCGGGATGATGTCGCTTGAGCCAGGCTGACACGTACACGAGCAACGCGAAGCTCGCCGCATGTGATTCGGGGAAGCCGTACTCGCCGAAGCCACGAATCTGACCGAAGACCTGTTCGGCGAACGTCCGGGAAAGCCCACGTGAGCACATGCCATCGATGAGTCTGCGACGAAACTCATCGATCACTCCCGGACGCCTCCAGGCCCCCATCGCCCGCCGCAACTGATCCGCCTCGCCGGGCGTGAAACCGGCGGCCACCACCGCCAGCCGCATCGCCTGCTCCTGGAAGAGCGGCACGCCGAGCGTCTTCTCGAGCACCGACCGGATCGTATCGTTGGGATAGGTGATCGGATCCTCCCCGGAGCGCCTGCGGAGATAGGGATGCACCATATCCCCCTGGATCGGGCCGGGACGCACGATCGCCACCTCGACCACGAGGTCGTAGAAGCACCTCGGACGAAGCCGCGGCAGCATACTCATCTGCGCGCGGCTCTCGATCTGGAAAACCCCGACCGTATCGGCCCGCGAGATCATCTCGTAGACCGCGGGATCCTCCGCGGGCACCGTCGCTAATGTGAGCCTCGGACCGCCGGACGTCTCGACGAGATCGAAGGCCCGATGGATGGCCGTGAGCATGCCGAGCGAGAGGCAGTCGACTTTGAGGATGCCCAGTTCGTCGAGATCGTCCTTGTCCCATTCCAGGATCGTGCGTCCCTCCATGGCTGCCGGACGGATCGGAACGAGGTCGCGCAGATCACCACGCGACATCACCATACCGCCGACATGCTGCCCGAGATGGCGGGGGAAACCGATCAATTGACCGACAAGTATCGAGAGCCTGACACAGGTCGGATCGGACGGATCCAATCCCGCCTCGACCAGTCGCGCCGGCAGCTGCTCCACTCCGTCGGCCACGTCGATGACATCGGCAATCGCGGTGATCCGATCGAGTGAAAGCCCGAGGGCCTTTGCCACATCGCGGACGGACGATCGCAAACGGTAGCGGATCACCTCGGCTGTCATGGCCGCCCGATGGCGGCCGTAGGTTTCGTAGACGTACTGAATCACCTCCTCCCGACGATGGTGTTCGAAGTCGATGTCGATGTCCGGCGCCTCCCGCCGCTCCCGACTGACGAACCGCTCGAAGAGCACATCCATTCGGCCGGGGTCCACCGAGGTGATACCCAGGCAGTAACAGATCGCGGAATTGGCGGCCGAGCCCCGTCCCTGGCAGAGAATGCCCCGCCGACGGGCGAACCGCACGAGATCGAACACGGTGAGGAAATAGGCCTCGTACCCGAGTTCGTCCACGAGCGACAGTTCGTGTTCGAGCAGACCTCGCACCTTGTCAGGAATGCCCTCGGGATACCTCTTGCGAGCACCTCTCCAGGCGAGGGAGGAGAGGTGTTCGGCGGCGGAACATCCGGGCGGCAGATTCGGATGGGGGTAGTCGTACCGCAGTTCTTCGAGTGAAAAACGGCAGCGCTGAGCGATCTCGACCGTTCGGGCGACCGCCTCGGGGGCGGAGGCGAACCGTTCGCAGATCCGCCACCGCTCCTGGAGGTGGCGTTCGCCATTGGTGAGAAGCCGACCGCGGACCTCCTCCACCGTGCAACCGTGGCGCACTGCCATCAACACGTCGAACAGCGGCATCCGCGAGCGAACGTGGTATCGGGCGTCGCCGGATGCGACCAGCGGCAGCCGAGACCGATCGGCGATCGATCCGAAGGTCTCGAGCCTGCCGGCGTCGTCACCCTCGAGCGAAAGCTCGGCCAGGCAGGAAAGCCGGTCACCGAAAAGTTCCCGCAGCCGTGGCAGGCACACGGCCTCCAGTTCCGACAGTTGCCAGCGAGGATGCGGACCACAACCATCCGGGCGTCGGGCGGGCGACTCGACTGCGTCATGCACTAGTGACGCAAGCGGCACGCCCGCAAGCAGACCCGCCGAATGGCCCGCCAACAGGTCGAAGGGCAGGGGAGAGCGATCCCTCGCGACTGCGACAGCCGCACGATCGTCTTGCCAGCCATCGGCCTCCCCCATGCTCGAGGCCGTCAGCAGTCTGCAGAGGTTGGCGTAGCCCGCCCGGTCGGCCACCCACACGACCAATGGCACGCTTTTGGGAGGCGCAGACGCGTCACTCCCCGGACCGGCAACCACCACTTCGATCGTGACACCGATCAGGAGCATTAGCCGTCCGCTCCTCCCCTCTGCGGCCCCGTCCCCGATTGAAGTGCCGTGACTGCCAGCACCGACGGTACACTCGCCGGCGGCAGCGTGGGCCCGCACGACACCGGCGAGGGTCCATCGATCGGTGACGGCGATCGCCGAGTAGCCAAGTGCCGCCGCTCGTGCAACCAACTCCTCGGGATGCGACGCACCCTGCAGGAACGAGAAATTCGTCGTGCAATGAAGCTCGGCATACCCGCAACCGTGATGTCGGCCGTGATGATGTCGGTCGTGATGTCGCAATTGCTGCTCCCGATCCGAGGAACCTCATGCAAAGCGGCCGTGCAGAAACCACTCGCCGTCCCGCAGACTGCGGAAGATCCAGAGACGACCACCTGTTTCCAGTTCCACCACGTAGTAGTCGCGTCGCACGGTTCCACCACGCCACCAAGCCGTTTCGATTCGCTCCGGCCCCCAGAACCGCACGCTCCTCTGCGGCTCCTCGGCGACTGCCCAACGCGGCCTCTCGCGTGGCCGACGGCCTGGATGGAAACGGAATCGCACAGGCGGGCCATCCGGTATGACTGACACCATCTCCAAGCGAATGGGCTGAGGCAGGAGCCAGATCGGCCTCTCGCCCGACCGGAAGCGCGCCGCTTCCGATCGGAAGCTCCGACGACTCCCCGTGGTCTCCCGAGCCGACGGAATCGTCGTGGTCGCGACCGCTGGCCGTCGAAATGGCCTGCGGCTCACGGAGAAACACCCGTTCAGGACCGGCGTTGCCACCCATGCATGCTCCGGCTGCGGATCCGCCACCGTCTGCGGTTCGAACACGGCAGACCTCCCCAATCGTCCGCTCAACCGTTCGAGCATCGCTTCCGTGACTGCGTCATCCCCGACGACGTCAGGGACCGTAAAGAGCGACCTCTGGTGGAAGTCGACAGCCGCCGCAGAGATCACCTCGACGGCGAGCCCGTCCACATCCCGCGGAAGTCG
>JBJTBB010000169.1:0-2994 GCA_046091125.1 Planctomycetaceae bacterium | reverse complement strand
GGCAGGGACACGGCCACCTACGAACGGATCAAGAATCATATCGTCTCGATGGGTCTTTTGAAGCTCCGCAGGGGTCCTGGCGGCGGCGTCGAACTGGTCGGTGGCGGTGGAGCGAGTGAATGATCCGTTTCTCCCGCGATGCTCCTGCTTCAGATACCCTCGCGGCTCCCGCATCCATCGACCGTTACGGCCTGATTGGTACACTCACGTACGGCGGGGACCGCTCTGATCCCGACTGCCGCCGGAGGGCTTTCGCGGTGACTCCGTCTGCCAGTGTCCCTGCGGTGCACCACATTCAATCGCGATGACGCGACACCCCATCGCGATGAAGCGACTCAAGCCGGTGAACCGGCAGACTTCGTCAAGGACCTCGTGCCGGGCGACGACCATGTATCGCGTCAAGGAAATCGTCCACACGCTGCAGGGAGAGGGTGCGCAGGCCGGTCGGGCTGCCGTCTTCTGTCGCTTTTCCGGCTGCAATCTCTGGAGTGGACTCGAGCCCGATCGATCCGACGCGACCTGCCAGTTTTGTGACACCGATTTCGTGGGAACCGACGGGCCAGGTGGTGGTGTGTTCGACTCCGCCGAGTCACTCGCCGCAGCCGTGGCAGCCCGCTGGCGAGGGCTCGGGCCCGCCAGACCGCTCGTCGTGTTGACCGGCGGTGAGCCGCTCCTGCAACTCGACCCGCCGGCCATCGCGTCGCTCCATGACCGTGGCTTCGAGGTGGCCGTGGAGACCAACGGCACGATCCCGGCTCCGCCGGGTATCGACTGGCTCTGCGTGAGCCCGAAGGCGGGAACCGTCCTCCGTCAGTCGTCTGGAAATGAACTGAAGGTGATCGTGCCACAGGAGGGGCTCGACCTGACGTCGCTCGAATCGCTGGCCTTCGACCACTTCTTTTTGCAAGCGATGGATGGACCGCGCGCCGCCGAGAACGTTCGCCTGGCCGTCCATACCTGTCTCGAACGGCCGCGATGGCGACTGTCGCTGCAGGCGCACAAACTCCTCGGACTGCCCTGAGCGGCCATGGTCGGACCCCGGAACGCCCGTCGGAGGCCGTGGGGATACCTCCCAGGGAAAATGCTCGAAGGTCGTCCTCGTGAATCCCCCCTGAAACCACAAGGGACTCGAGCTTCGTGGAGGGCGTTCTATCTTTTCGAGTGGTCCAGGCCGCCCCGGCGTAAGATCGTGTCACGGAGAAGGGGCGTTGCCGTTACAACGCCACGTTGCGGGGGCAACTGGCACCACGGAGTGAACCGATGAGGCAGTCCAAGGAGCAAATCAAGTCCGCCGTGGTAGGGTCTCACTCGCACCCTTGCGCGTCGCTTGTCCGTCCGTAGAGTCGCCGGATCGTCACACCAGATGGAGATCCCCGCCGATGGCTCCCAACCTCGACGACCTGGAAAAAATCCTGGCTGCCAACGGTATCGCCTGTGATCGTGAGGGAGGATTTGCCCTGACCGCGAGGATTCCCACGACGCTCTACAAGGACTCCAGTGGCCAGAAGCAGATCCGCGTCATGATCCGGATGGATGACGAATCACACTGCCTGGTCATGGAGACGCTCTGGGCGTTCGACACGAAGCAGACCGTTCACAAGGAGGCGATGCTCACCTGCCTGATGGGCGCCGCCTTTCGCACCCCATTGATCCGCACGCAGCACGATCCCAGGGATGGCGAGGTGCGATTGCGGGTCGATTCGATCCTCGGAGACGAGGGGATCTCGGGCGAGAACGTCGTCAGGCTCGTCCAGGCGATTCCATCCTTCGCCGACACCTGGTATCCCGAAATCAAAAACGCGATGACCAAGGGCACCTTCGACCTCGACCGTCCTGCGAAGCAGACGGCTTCGCCGTCTACCGTCGACGACCAGCGGCTGACCGAGATCGCCGCAAGGGCCGGGGGCATCAACCGACTCAAGCGACTTCTGTCGTTCAGGGAAGTCAGACGACGATCGGCCCGTGACAAGGATGGCTCTGGCCCTGATGGGAGAGGCCCCGAGCCCTCGAGCAACTGAATCCCCATGCCAACGACGATCCAGAAGATCTGTGAGTTTCTCGACGATTTTGATCTCGCGTACCGCCCCATCGATGGGGACGAGGCGATCGCGCTCGGCTTCGGAATCGACGAGGACGAGAGTTCCTACCGCGACCGGGACGGCGACCCACACGTCCAACTGATCGTGCGCCTCGTCGATGAGGGCGAATTCGTTGCGATCTTCGCTCCAATGGCCTGGTGCCTCGACGGCTGCGAGCACGTACCGGCGGTCATGACGGCCTTCATCGCCATCCAGTCGCAGTTCAAGATGATCCGCTTCGACTTCGACTCAGCCGACGGTGAGGTACGCCCCAACATCGAGTTGCCCATCGAGGATGCCGAACTCTCGAGCCGCCAACTCCATCGCGCGATCGCCGGCCTGCTACAGGTGCTCCAGCGATTCGATCCGGTGATCCGAAATGCGATGAAGACGGGCATCGTCTCCTTCACGGACGTGGAGGAAAGCCGTCACACGAATGTGCCTCGGGACGTTCGTAGACTGCGGAGACTCGCCGAACGGGCCGGTGGGATCGATGCGCTCGAGCAACTCCTCGGTGGGGACGCCGCGGTACCGGATGCCAGCGCCTCGAAGAATACCGATGACGCCGACGGACCCGGCCGCGAGGCCGGCTAGATCGCTTTCGAGGTTGGTGTCTCGCCACACAGGAGCGGCAAACCCTCTCGTCACCGGGGCGAGGATACGCCCGAGGCTCCTCGAGCCTTTGCCGACCTCCTCGTTCCGAGGCACGGGATGACCGGCACGTCGCTCCCCGGAGTCGGACGGGCTCGAACGGCCACCAGTCGTCCGGGCACCGGATCACCCGCTCCGTAAGCCACCACCGAGGCGGAACCGAGTCCCTCCGGCTGACGGCGACGGCGTGAATGCCGTCTCACCCGTCCATCGCTGGGCCGGAGCATTCAGACGATCAAACAGGAATCGTCTCACTTCGTTGCCT
>JBJTBB010000168.1:0-6015 GCA_046091125.1 Planctomycetaceae bacterium | reverse complement strand
GGACAGCGTGCCGACGTGCCGCAGTTCGGCCACGAGGAAGTCGATCGCGAGCGGCAGTTTCGTCGTCGCGAGGATCTCCTCCGACACGACTGCCAGTGCCTCCTGGGCGGCCGTGCCGTCGGCAATCCGCTCGGCGAGGGCCCGAAAGAGGTGCCCCTGTTCGACGTATTCCTCTCGATCGAGCACGCCTGCCTCTGCGACGAATGGTGGGGTGGAACTGCGTCGTCGTTTTCGGCGTTCCCTCCGTCCCCGACCGGGACCGCATCCTATACTTTGAGGTATGAATCCTGCCGACGAAATCCCTGAAACCCCGACCGTCACGGAAGGTCGTTTCTCCTCGATTCAGCAGGCCGTCGAGGCCTTCCGTCGGGGTCAGGTGGTGATCGTCGTCGACGACGAGGATCGCGAAAATGAGGGGGATTTCATCTGTGCGGCGAGCCTGTCCACGCCGGAGATCGTGAATTTCCTCATTCGTGAGGGACGCGGGCAGGTCTGCATGCCGATTCTCCCGGAGGTGGCCCGTCGACTCGAACTGCCGATGATGGTGGAGGCAAACTCAACGCCTTTGGGCACCGCGTTCACCGTACCGGTGGACCATATCACTGCCAGGACGGGAATCACCGCCGGCGAGCGGGCGACCGCAATCTCGGCCATCCTCGACCCCAAGAGCACTCCGGCAGACTTCGTGAGACCTGGGCACCTGTTTCCCCTCGTGGCCAAGGAGGGTGGCGTGCTGCGCCGTGCCGGGCACACCGAGGCGGCCGTGGATCTTGCGCGACTCGCCGGGCTGCCTCCGGCGCGCGTCCTTTGCGAAATCCTCGACGATGCGGGCAACCGCGCCACCCGCGACGATCTGTTCGCACTGGCCCGACGCCATGGGCTCGCGATCATCTCGATCGAAGATCTCATCCGCCATCGCCGGCGCAGCGAGAAACTCGTCCATCGCATCGCCGAGGCGGATATGCCGACGAAATGGGGTCGGTTTCGGATCATCGCGTACGGCGTCACGTACGAATCACAGCAGCCCATCGTGCTCGTGGCCGGAGATGTCGCCTCGGCGGTGGCCCCGCTCGTGCGGCTCCACTCCTCCTGCTTCACGGGAGACCTGCTCGATAGCCTGCGATGCGACTGTGGCGACCAACTGCACATGGCGCTCGACATGATCGGCCGGGAAGGTTGCGGCGTACTGGTCTATCTGCCTCAGGAGGGCAGGGGGATCGGACTGATCGAGAAGGTTCGGGCCTATGAACTGCAGGATCGTGGCCTCGACACGGTGGAGGCAAATCTCGCACTCGGCTACAAGGCTGACTCCAGGGACTACGGTGTCGGCATCCAGTTGCTCAAGGATCTCGGGCTCCGCAGGGTCCGATTGCTCACCAACAACCCGAAGAAGACCGACGCGTTCATCTACGGCGGCTTCGATCTCGAGGTCGTGGACCAGGTACCGATCCTGCCCCCTGTCAACGAGCACAACGAGCGGTACCTCGCCACGAAGCGGGAAAAAATGGGACACCGTTTCCCAGGCTAGAAGCAGGGGTTGCATGGTCGCGGACGGAACGCTTCGAGACGTGTGATCCATGACCCGTCGGTCGTGGTCCAGTGCAGGCGGAGAGTTGACCGGACGCCTTCCGGCCCCGTAGCATCCCGGCTCGCCGCGAACGTTCGCGTCGAGTTGCCCGCTCGAGGGTGCTCCATGGCATTCAACCGGTCTGCCCCGACGCTGAGCGTGATCGTGCTGGCCATGGCAGGGGTGGTGGTCGGTTGCGGAAGGAAGGCGGAAGATCCGCTCGAAGGCATCAAGCCGGAACCGGTCGGCATCGTTGAATCACGGAACGATCAGGCGCCGGCCGAGCGACTGCTCGAACCCTTCGAACCACCGAGCCTCGAGGAACTCGATCGCAGGGTGAAATGGGTTGCGAGGCCGGTTCGGAATGCCCTGGCTTTGATGGGCGAAGAGCAGCGGAACTCACCTCCGAAGGCCGCTGTTGCGGAGGCGCTTGACCGCTTCAACGATTCGGTCGCCGCCAACGAGGTGATTCTCGACACCCTCGGTCGCCTGCCGACGTCCGAAACGTCTGAAGTCTCCGAAAGGGTCGACCGTTCGGCCCGCATCGACCGCCACGTCGGAGCCGACCTCAACAGCACCAATCCCATCATGATCAGTTCCACCACTGAGTTTGATGTGCTTGGACTGACGGGGTTCGGACTGTTCTCATTCGATCGCAAGCTCGATCCATTCGCCTCCTCCGACGTGGCCGTTTCCTGGGATGCGAGCATCGATGGCCTCTACGATCGCGTGATTTTGAGAGATGACCTCGTATGGAGCGATGGCGAGCCGATCACGGCCCATGACGTGGCGTTCACCTTCCAGGTCATCATGGATCCAAACGTGCCCGTTCCGGCAGTCCGGAGCGGCACCGATCAGTTGCGTTGGGTGCATGCCTACGACGACCGGACGATCGTCTTCTTCCATAAGGAGCCTCTCGCCACGAACGTCTGGAACATCAACTTTCCGGTTCTGCCACGACACGTCTACCAGGACACCTGGAAGGACGACCCGACACTCAAGGAGAGTGACCGGCATGTCGAACTGGAGCAGTCACCGATCTCGGGAGGCCCGTATGAGATCGTGGAGCGATCTCGTGGACAGCAGATCGTCCTCCGCCGCCGCCGCGGGTGGACCCACGTCGGCGAGCGTCAGGTGCGGGAGGAGCCCTTCTTCGAGGAGGTCCGCTTCCGCGTCATCGAGGATCCCAACACGGCTTTACTGGGGCTCACGGCGGGTGAGATCGAGGAAATGATCCTCAATCCCGAGCAATGGACGACCCAGACGGGCGGAACGGACTTTACGCAGCGCAACACGAAGGTGACTGCACCGGAATGGGTGAGCTTCCATTTTGGCTGGAATCTCGACACCCCGTTCTTCTCCGACAAGCGGGTGCGTCGGGCCATGAGCTATGCCTTTGATCATCGCGAGATGCTCGAGAAACTCTGCTACGGTCTCTACCGACCGGCCGCTGGCAACTACCCCGATGATTCCTGGATGGCGCCGCGGAAGCCTCTCGCGCCCTACAGCAGAAATCTCGACACCGCCGAAGATCTGTTGGATGAGGCCGGCTGGACGGATCACGACCAAGACGGTGTGCGTGACAAGGTGCTTGAAGGGCGATCCGTCCCTTTTGAGTTCACAATCCTGACCGGTCAACAGCCGCTGCGGATCGCGATCTGTGAGCTGCTCCGCCAGAATCTGGAACAGGTCGGCGTACGGGTGAACGTTCGTCCCGTCGAGGCAACCGTGCTGCAGCAGCAGACACTCGAAAAGAAGTTCCAGGCCTACTTCGGGGGATGGGGATCCGGAACCGATCCCGATACGTCGGAGAATATCTGGGCCACCGGGGCGGGCAGGAACTTCGTGAACTATTCGAACCCGGAGGTGGACAGGCTTTTTGCGGAAGGTCGCCGCGAGTTGGACCGGGAAAAGCGGGCCACCATCTACGCGAGAATCCAAGAGATCCTGTACGAGGATCAGCCCTACACCTGGCTCTTCTGGCGGAACAGCTTCCACGGCTTCTCGAAAGAACTCCGTGGATACGTCTTCAGCCCAAGGGGTCCCTTCAACTACTCACCGGGATTCGGCAGCATCTGGAAGCCGCGGTTCGATCCTTGAACCCGCGACGCGGCGGGGGCTGAGTGATGATCGATTATCTTCTCCGACGACTGGCGCTCGGTCTTCTCACGCTCGCGGCCATCACGACGGTTGTCTACGGACTCGCCCGCAGCATGCCCGGCACGCCGCTGACCCTTGCGATCTCGGAGACTGACCCGAGCCGCAAGCTGAACCCTGCCGATCTTGAGCGACTGCGTCGCATCTATGGTCTCGACAAACCCTGGTGGGAGGGATACGGCCAATGGGTTGGCAACCTGGCCCGCGGAGACCTCGGTCGCTCGATCTCGCGGAAGCAGCCAGTCGCGACGCTGATCGCCGAACGCATCGGACCGACACTCGCTCTTTCCGTCTCGGCCCTGCTCATGACCTGGTTGCTCTCGATCCCGCTGGGACTCGCGGCGGCGGCGCGCAGTGGCAGCCCAAGCGAGCGTCTGATGAGCCTCGTCCTCTATGCCCTCTACTCGTTTCCGACGTTCGTGGCGGCGCTTCTGCTGCAGATTCTTTTCGCCGTTCAACTGCAGGGCACACGCTGGGAACTCCCGCTGTTCGGGATGACCGACCTTCCATCGTCGTCACCCTTCTCCTCCCGGCTTGTCGACATCGCCCGTCACGCGATCCTGCCGGTGTCGTGCCAGACGTACGTGAGCCTCGCTTGGTATAGCCGGTTCATCAAGGCGAATCTCGAGGAAGTGCTTCGACAGGATTACATCCGCACCGCCCGGGCCAAGGGGGCAGGTCCCCTCAGGGTGCTCGTCGGCCATGCCTTCCGGAACACGCTCATTCCGCTCGTGACGCTCCTGGGCCTGTCCCTGCCGGCTTTGCTGGGAGGATCCGTCGTCGTCGAACAGATCTTCACCTGGCCCGGCATGGGCAGACTGTTCTTCGAGAGCATCCGCGAGCGAGACTACCCCACGATCATGGGTCTGACCCTCGTGTTCAGCCTGCTCACGCTCGCCGGACAATTACTGGCCGACCTGCTCTACGCCTGGGTGGATCCGAGGGTCAGCGTGGCATGACGACATCGACCATGCAGACGCAGGCCACGCGAATCGAGGTTGGTCGGTCACCTTCACCCGGTGGATGGTCCGATCTCTGGCGAAGGCTTCGAGCCAGACCACTTGCGCTCTTGGCCGCCGGGTTCATCGTCTTCCTTGTGGCCATGGCCGTGTTCGCCCCGGCGATCGCCGGGACCAAGCCCATCCTCTGCCGCTACAAGGGGAGGCTCTACATGCCATGCCTCGCCTACTTCTCTCGCTCGCTCGAACCAGCGGTCTTCACCCGTGACCGCTTCCGTGGCACCTATCCGGCGAACCTGCGGGAGAAGGATCCGAACAGTTGGGCGATCTGGCCACTGGTCTTCCAGGATCCGTACCGGTCCGTGGGAGAGAACGAATGGCCCGATCGCCCGGCCAACCCCGCCCGCGACCAGGGACGTCCGAGCCGCCTCAACCTGTTCGGGACGGATCAGTACGGCGTGGACGTTTTCGCGAAGATGGTGCATGGCACCACGGTGGCCCTGCTCGTCGGATTCGTCTCGATGGGCCTGGCGGGATCGATCGGGATCAGCGTCGGTGCGATCGCCGGCTACTTCGGGGGCTGGGTGGACATGATCGTCAGCCGCATCATCGAGGTCGTGATGTGCGTGCCGACACTGATACTGATCCTGGCGCTCGTGGCAGTGGTCGAAAAACCGACGATCTGGACGACGATGGCAATCATCGGCGCGACGGGCTGGACGAGCATCGCGCGACTGTCCCGCGGAGAATTCCTCAGACTGCGAGGAAGCGACTTTGTCCTCGCAGCACGGGCGGCAGGGGCGGGACCCTGCCGCATCATGCTTCGGCACATCCTTCCAAACGCCCTCGCCCCGGTGCTCGTACCGATCACGTTCGGCATCGCCTCTGCGATCCTCGTGGAAAGCTCTCTGTCGTTCCTCGGATTTGGTCCGCCCCCGCCGAATGCCAGTTGGGGATCGATCCTCAATAACGCCCGAAGCAACCTGCCAATGTGGTGGCTGGCCGTCTTCCCGGGTACTGCGATCTTCCTCGCCGTGCTGGCCTACAACCTCGTGGGCGAGGCCCTCCAGGACATCACCGATCCCCGACTGCGCGAAGCCCGAAAGTAGGGGCATCCATCGACCATGCCACTCCTCGACATCAGAAACCTCGTCACTGCCTTCCACACACCGGGCGGTCGCGTGCCGGCCGTGGACGGCGTGTCGATGTCGATCGAACGAGGTCGCACACTTGGACTCGTCGGAGAAAGCGGCTGCGGCAAGAGCGTCACGGCGATGTCCGTGCTGGGGCTCGTGTCGCCCCCCGGCCGCATCGAGTCGGGCGAGATTCTCC
>JBJTBB010000167.1:0-3407 GCA_046091125.1 Planctomycetaceae bacterium | reverse complement strand
GAGCCTTGTCGTCGGGCTGGCGCGGGAGGTCGGCTCTCCCGAGCGTCTGCGAATGCTGACGCTGCTGACCGCGAGCGACCTGGCGGCGGTCGGTCCCGGAACGTGGAATCGCTGGAAGTCGGGTCTGCTGGGGGACCTCTTTTACCACACGCTGGCGACGCTGGGAGGTGAAAGTCCTTCGGCTGAAGCGGACAGGCGGCGGGATGCCGTTTTACAACTCATTGGCGATGCGCCGGCGGTCACCGCGCTTGCCCGCGAGGCCCCCAAGTCACTGCTTTGTAGCACTCCTCCGGAGACTATCCGGGATGAGCTTGCGCGACTGGTCGGCCTGAACGTTCCTCGGACGGATGGCCGCGGCCGTGGGGCGTCGAGCGCCTCCGACGAGGACGCCCTTTCGGCTGGATCCACCGGAGCGGCTGGAGACCACGAGGCGACGGTCGGGTCACAGGAGGTGTTCGTCACGTCCGAGTGGCAGTCGGAGAGGTCCACGATCAACGTCACGGTCGGCACGCATGAATCGGTCGCTCCGGGTGTCTTTCACCGCGTCACCGGAGGAATCGCGAGCCTCGGGCTTGAAATCCTCTCGGCCGATATTCACACGTTCACCGTCGGTTTCGTACTGGACCGCTTCAGTGTTCGTGACCCCGATTTCGCGGGTCGTCCACCAGATTCAAGGCTGGCGGAGATCGAGGTCGCCGTTCGACGCTGGCTGTCGGCGAGTCATCAGCCGTTTTTCCCGCCCCGCTGGGGTGGGCGGGGTGCGTCGCCGGCCGTGACATTGCCCCCACAGGTCAAGGTCGACAACGAGAGTTCGGCGGAGACAACGATTCTGGAGGTCTTCGCGCACGACTCTCCTGGCTTATTGCATTCGATCGCCCGCTGGCTCTTCGAGGAGGGGCTGTCCGTCCGATCGGCGAAAATCGGCACCTATCTCGATCAGGTCGTGGACGGTTTTCACGTCACCGATGCCGCCGGGCGGAAGATCTCCAATCCCGCCGTGCTCGAGGGTGTTCGGGATCGGCTGGAGCGGCATGTTCTGGCGCTTCAGACGCAGGAGCCCGAGCCTCGAGGCTCAATGGCGGTCAGAGGTAACTGTTGACCACGTTTTCGAACAGTTCCTGTCGGCCGCTCGCCACCTGGAGGTCGGCCGGTTGGTCGAGAGCCGCCTTCTCGAGGGATTCGAACGACTCCTTGCCCTGTTCGATGGATCGGCCCAGCGGACTCTTCCAGGAAGAGTAACGGGCGCCGACCATGCCTCCGACAGACACCTCCTTCCCAGCGGCGTCGTCGGCACGCATCGCCGCGGCGAGCAGTAGTCCTCTCGCGAAGGCATCCATTCCGCCGATGGGTGCGTGGAACAAATCGACCGGATCGCAGCTTTCCCTCCGGACCTTGGCGTCAAAGTTGATGCCGCCAGGAGCGAGGCCGCCGTACTTGAGGATCGTGTACATGATCTGCGTCGTGAGATAGATGCTCGTCGGAAACTGGTCCGTATCCCAGCCGACCAGTTCGTCCCCTGTATTCGCGTCGATCGAGCCGAGGAAGCCCTGGAGTCCCGCGTATTCCAGTTCGTGCTGCATCTCGTGGCCCGCGAGCGTGGCGTGGTTGGTCTCGATGTTCATCTTGATGTGTTTCTCGAGCCCGTACGTGCGCAGGAAGTTGATGCAGGTCGCCACATCGAAGTCGTACTGATGCTTCATCGGTTCCCGTGGCTTCGGCTCGAAATAGAACTGTCCCTTGAATCCGATCGCCTTTGCATGATCCACCGCCATCCGCATGAAGATGCCGAGGTGATCGAGTTCCCTCTTCATGTCGGTGTTCCAGAGGCACTGGTAGCCCTCGCGGCCTCCCCAGAACGTGTAGCCGAGTCCACCCAGTGAGTGGGTCACCTCGATCGCCTTTTTGACCTGGGCAGCCGCGTGGGCGAAGACTCGGGCGTCGGGGCTGGTGGCTGCTCCCTGCATGTAGCGGGGATGGCTGACAAGATTCGCCGTGCCCCAGAGCAGCCGGATGCCCGTGCGGTCCTGATGCTGCCGCAGAACCATCGCGACCTCGTCCAGATTGCGGTGACTCTCCGACAGTGTCGCACCCTCGGGCGCCACGTCGCGGTCGTGGAAGCAGTAGAAACCCACCCCCAGCTTTTCCATGAACTCGAATCCGACGGCCACGCGTGCCTTGGCGGCGTCGAGTTCATTGCCTGGACGCTCCCAGGGGCGACGCATCGTCGCCGCACCGAACGGATCTCCACCGGTGCCCCGGAAGGAATGCCACCAGGCCACGGCGAATCGTAGATGATCCCGCATGCTCTTTCCCTCCACGACCCGTTCGGCGTCGTAGTGGCGGAAGGCCAGCGGGTTGGGCGTGCCCGGTCCCTCGTAGCGGATGGAGGTGATGTCGGGGAAGGCGGCAGGTGTAGGCATGGCTTCATGTTCCTCAAGCGGTTTGCGGCGGTGACGGTATGCAGGACCGGCTTCGTGATCGTCACCCGTCACGCAGCGGAAGATTACCGAGTGCCGGGCGGCGTGTCGCCTGCCCGGGGTGAGTTTTGTGGCATTTCGCGCCCGGATGACAGGCGACGGATCAACAGCCGGCGGCCGAGGCTTGGAAACCATTCGATCAGTCCGGCGAGGATGGCGGCCGATCGGGGCATCACCAGTTCCGGCCGACCAGCTGCGGAGGCGGCGAGCACTCGCTCCGCGAGAACGATCGGATCGATCGGCCGCAGCGAGGCCCCGCCTCCGGGCCTGGCCGCTTGGGCCGGCAACCCTTCCCGGGTCACGTCGTCGTCATATCGTTCGCCCGCGTCGAGCCTCTGGATCGGACCCGTCGAAACCAGCAGCACACGAACGCCCGTCGGGGCGAGTTCCAGCCGGACGGCCTCCACATAGGCCGCCAGGGCCCGTTTCGCAACGCAATAGGGACCCATGAAGGGGGCCGAGAATTTGCCCGCGAGTGAACCCACGTAAATCATCGCCCCGCGGGACTCGCTGATCGCATCGGCCGTCGCGCGGGTCACTTCGACCGCCGCGAACAGATTGTCGTGGACGTATTGTTCGATCGTCGAAGCGCTCGTGGACAACAGTTTCGCCCTTCCCGATCGACCGACGCAATGAACGACTGCATCGAGTCCGCCGAGCGCATGCGTTGCCGATGCGGCCACACGGTCGGCTTCCCCCGGTGAGGCGAGGTCGGCCGAAATGCCCTCCACGGCCGACCGCGGATGGTCGACGAGAATCCGCTCCATCCCGCGGCGAACGCCTTCGCTCGAGCGGCCCACGATGGCGAGCCTCGCGCGACGACGGGCGAGTTGTCTGGCGACGACGAGTCCCAGTCCGGCCGTCCCGCCTGCCACGAGAACTCGTTTGCCGCGCCAGTCGGGGTCGTCGAGAACAGGTTCGGACATGGAC
>JBJTBB010000166.1:0-3954 GCA_046091125.1 Planctomycetaceae bacterium | reverse complement strand
AGCCGGGCTCCTGGGCGATCCTCAATACGCGCTCGCGCGTGGAGCCTTTCCTCACCGCCGCCGACGACCGAGTCCTGCGCGAGAAGGTGTGGAGGATGGTCCTCGGTCGCGGCGATGGCGGCGGTTTGACCGACAACAAGGCGGTGATCGTCGAGATCATGGAACTGCGATCCCGGCGAGCGCGACTGCTCGGCTTTCCCACGCATGCGCATTGGCAGCTCGAGAACTCGATGGCCAGAAGTCCCGAGCGGGCGATGTCGCTTATGGATGCGATGTGGGCCCCGGCCGTCGAGGCTGTCCGCCGTGAGGTGGCTGACATGCAGGACGTGGCGGACGGCGAGGGAAAGGACCTCACGATCGAGCCATGGGATTATCGGTACTACGCAGAAAAGGTACGGAAGCAGCGATACGATCTCGACGAGTCCGAGGTAGTTCCCTACCTGCAGCTCGATCGGCTGCGTGAGGGGATGTTCGAGGTGTCGGCGAGGCTCTTCGGAATCCATTTCTCTCCGGTTTCACCGGAGGACGTGCCCGTGTATCACGCCGACGTGCGCGTGTGGGAGGTGAGTGACGGTCACGGACGTCCAGTCGGTCTTTGGTACTTCGATCCGTACGCCCGGAAGGAAAAGAGATCCGGTGCATGGATGAGTGCCTATCGGTCGCAGGACCGGCTGGCCGGTGATGTGACCGCGATCGTGTCCAACAACTGCAACTTCGTGAAGCCGCCCGCCGGAAAGCAGGCGACGATCTCCTGGGAGGATGCCACGACGCTGTTCCATGAATTCGGCCACGCCCTGCACGGGCTGTGCTCAAACGTAACGTATCCATCGCTCTCGGGTACCAACGTCGCGAGAGACTATGTCGAGTTTCCTTCACAACTGCTCGAACACTGGCTGGCGACGCCTGACATCCTCGATCGGTATGCGATTCATGCCGAAACGGGGCAGTCGATACCGAAGGCGCTCGTGCAGCGCATCGAGAACGCGGCGACCTTCAACCGTGGCTTCAAGACGGTCGAGTTTCTCGGGAGTGCGATCGTCGACATGAAGCTCCACCTCGCGGAGCCCCCGATAGATCCCGCCGCATTCGAGCGGGACACTCTGTCGACTCTGGGCATGCCTCGCGAGATCGTCATGCGGCATCGTCTTCCCCACTTCGCGCATGTCTTCTCGGGCGATGGCTATTCGGCCGCGTATTACAGCTACCTCTGGGCGGACGCCCTCACCGCCGACGCCTGGGAGGCCTTCACGCAGGCCGGTGGCCCGTGGGACGAGGCGGTGGCCAGCCGGCTCAAGCAGTCGGTTTTTTCAGTCGGCAACGCGATCGACCCGGTCGAAGGCTGGCGGGAATTCAGAGGCCGTGATGTCGATCCGTCCGCGCTCATGCGGAAGCGAGGTTTTAGCGAGTGATTGATCAAGTGACGATCGCTCGTTGATCGATCACTCCTTCGATGCACGTCCTCGTCACCTTGCCCAGCGGCGGCAACCTGTCCGGAAACCACCGTGGAACCGAATCGGCAGGGATCAAAACGGTCTCATCGATCAGGTCGTTTGGGTACGGCATGCCTGCGCATGAAAGCCACGACGGGTGATGGATCGTCCAGGCCGTGAGGATGGTGTCCGCAATCCGGCTTGTGGATCACCTCGATCGTGCCGCCGAGTTCCCGATACCGCCGTTCCACGATCTCGGCATTCTCCGACGGAGGCACGACGTCGTCGGCGTCACCCACGACGTGAATCAGCGCGATGCCAGCCTCGGCAAGCGGTGCGAGCGTATCGATGGGATTTCCACGGTAGGCGATCGCAGTCGACTCGTCGGCGAAGCCGTAGGCGGCGATGCAGGCCTTCCAGTCGGCGGGGCTACCCCTCCCCTTCCCCTTTCCCCCGGGCCAGCTCTTGAAGTCGCATACGCCACCATCGCCGTAGATCACGGCCACGTGGTCGGGATGTTCCGACGCGTAGCGATGGGCGTAGAGGCAGCCACGGCTGATTCCGACGAGTGCGGCCCTCGTCGCAAGCCCGCGTTTCACGAGTTCGTCGTGGAAGGAGGTCAGTGTTGCGATGGCTTCCGGGCTACCGAACGAATTGCCCACGTCGAGGAAGGCGTGATGAAAGCCGGCCTCCACCAGTTGCGGCGTTGCACAGCGGGCGGTGAATGCGTCCGGAAACATCAGGCACCAGGACCAGGGATGACCGGGAAGGCTCTCACGGGGCTCGACGACCCAGGCCGACCGTCCGCCGAACTTGAATGTGTGCCGCTTGGCTCCATGCCACTCATCGATGGTCTCGCCTGGAAATGCAAGGTCGGGGCGATCGGCCGCCGGCAGCTGAATCGCGGCGAGTAGGACGACCAGCGTCACGATGACGCATCGCATTGGGTGCCTCCACTTGTAGGTTCGTCGGACATGTTCAGTGCATGGTGCCGTGAAGCCTGCCCTTTACCGGCAGTCCCGCCGCCGTCGTCACAGTCCACTCGAGCGAATAGCACCAGGTCGGGCCGAATTCGGGCACGACGAGCGACACGCTGTGGCCGTCGCCGGTCACCGTGGCAGTGGTCACCGCTAGCCCCCGTTCGTCGAGGTGGTCCGAGCCGTAGTTCTGCGATCGCTTCAGATTCCAGGCCCTCACCTTCCAGTGTGCGGCGTCCGCCGCAGAGGCCGAGTCGAGCGGCTCGGCGAAGGGCAGTTCGAGCCTTCCTGGCTCCGCGTGGAGTCCGACGGGAATCGTCAATGGCCGCTCCGTGCGACGCACGCGGAAGAACCCGCCGGGATGCTGGCGGTTGCCGGCCCAGGCGAAGAGTCCACACGCGTAGAGTTGCCCGTCGGCGGCGTTGAAACGGCCTCGCATGATACCCGTGGGAAGATCGGGGATCGGCAGGGCCACCATGCCCCCCTGGTCGATGCCAGCGAGTCCCCCCTCTCCAGCCGCAGGCTCGGTGAGCACGAGGTGCACCCGCCCCTCGCCGTAGGAGAGTTCCAATAGCCCGCCGTCGAGTGGCGACCAACTCCCACTCCTCACCCTCACTAACTCGGCCGGAGAGCGGTCGAAGGCGTTGGTGATCCAGAAGGTGGGCGGCGTCATGGCGGCGTCGCGCTCGTCGGTCACACCGTGGTAGCCGAACATGTTGCCGTAGAACCCTCCCGGCCGCACGTGGTTGATCCGGTTCTTTGGATTCCAGTGTCCTTCCTGGTCGGTCACCCAGAACGTGCCGTCGGCCTCCACGCAGACGCCAGTGGCGGCCCGGAAACCAGTCGCGACGATGTCGGTCGTGCCACCGTCGGGCGAAACCTTCAGGAGCGTGCCGTGGTGGGGCACCACCGCGGGCAGGGCGTGGCGGGCGCTCTTGGCGTAGTAGAGGTTGCCGGCCGCATCGGTCTCCAGCCCCATCGCGAACTCGTGAAAATGCTCGGTCACCTGATGGTCGTCATTGAGCGTGTCATATCGGTCGGTCATCCCGTCGGCATCGATGTCCACGAGCTTCACGATGCGATCGCGGCAGCCAACGTGGATCACACCGCCGATCACCTTCACACCGAGCGGCTGGAACAGTCCGGACGCGATTCTCCGCCAGACAAGACTGCCGGAGGACGACGTGATGCCTCGCACCGTCCACACGTCGCCGTCCCAGGAGCAAATCACGGCCTCGTCCGGCCCAGTGAAGTCGAGTCCAGAGAACCGCACCTGGGCATTCCACGGGTTGCCCTCGGGGGCCGTGAGCGCGTCCACGGCGAACGGGCCGTCGTCAAGGCCGGCGTGGAATCGCGTCTCGATAGGGGCATTCCAGAGCCTGGGAGCCGGCGCATCCGCGCTGACCCTTCCCGTGCCAGGCATCGTGGCTGCATGCTTCACGAGCCGTTCGACGTCGCACGCCGCCACGGCGACCGTCACGTCGAGCATCTCCTCACCCGCAGGAATCACGAGGTCGACGTACCCATCATCGGCAACGATCCTTGCG
>JBJTBB010000165.1:0-5941 GCA_046091125.1 Planctomycetaceae bacterium | reverse complement strand
GTTCGACTCAGATCAACAGCCGGGAGGAGTTTCGACGATTCCAGCGGTTGATTGACGACCAGCAGTCCAAATTGCTGACGCTCCGGGGGCTGCTCGATTTCCGCTGGGCCGCCGACGAAGCGGGATCCGGAGGACCGGTGCCACTCGAGGAGGTCGAACCGGCCAAGGAGATCGTGCGTCGGTTCGCCACGGGGGCGATGTCGTACGGCTCGATCTCCAAGGAGGCGCACGAAACGCTCGCAGTCGCCATGAATCGTCTCGGTGGCTGGAGCAACACGGGCGAAGGCGGGGAGGATCCGATCCGCTACCAGCTCGAGCCCAATGGCGACAGTAAGAACTCAAAGATCAAGCAGGTCGCCAGCGGCCGCTTTGGAGTGACGAGTCTTTACCTCGTCAACGCCAAGGAGCTGCAGATCAAGATGGCGCAGGGTGCCAAGCCGGGCGAGGGAGGACAGTTGCCCGGGCACAAGGTGGATCGGGAGATCGCCCGGATCCGGCACTCGACGCCAGGCGTGGGCCTCATCTCTCCGCCGCCCCACCACGACATCTATTCGATCGAGGATCTCGCGCAACTCATTCACGACCTCAAAAACGCGAATCATCATGCGCGCATCAGCGGGAAGCTCGTTGCCGAGGTGGGGGTGGGGACGGTCGCGGCGGGCGTGTCGAAGGGCAAGGCCGATGTCGTGCTCATTTCAGGGCACGACGGTGGTACGGGAGCGAGTCCGCAAACCTCGATCATGCACGCGGGTCTGCCGTGGGAGCTCGGCCTTGCTGAGGCCCAGCAGGTGCTCGTGATGAATGACCTCCGCGGCCGCATCATCGTGCAGACCGACGGGCAGATTCGAACCGCCAAGGACGTGGTCGTGGCGACGCTCCTCGGGGCCGAGGAATTCGGCATCGCCACGGCTTCACTCGTGGTGATGGGCTGCATCATGATGAGGAAGTGTCATCTCAACACCTGTCCCGTGGGCGTGGCCACGCAGGATCCCGAACTGCGAAAGAAGTTCAACGGCCAGCCGGAACACGTCGTCAATTACTTCTTCCTCCTCGCCGAAGAGGTCCGCGAGATCATGGCCAGGCTCGGGTTCCGCAGAATCGACGAGATGGTCGGCCGGGTGGATCGCCTCGACGCCCGCAAGGCGATCGCGCACTGGAAGGCGAAGGGGCTTGATTTCTCGACGATCCTACACAGGCCCGAAGTCCCGCCGAGCGTGAAGACGCACTGCCAAGAGAGGCAGGATCACGGAATCGAGCGTTCGCTCGACATGACTACGCTCCTGGGCCTCTGCCGTCCCGCGCTCGAGGAGAAACGACCGGTTCGCCTTTCCCTGCCGATTCGCAACATCCATCGCACCGTCGGAACCATCCTGTCGAGCGAGGTGACTCGCCGGCACGGTGCCGGCGGTCTTCCGGATGGCACGATCGACATCACCTTCACGGGCACCGCCGGGCAGAGCCTGATGGCCTTCGGCGTGCCCGGAGTGACGGTACGAGTGGAAGGGGATGTGAACGACTATCTCGCCAAGGGGCTTTCCGGCGGCCGTGTGATCGTCCGACCGCCTCGGGATGCAACCTTTGCGGCCGAGGAGAACGTGATTGCGGGCAACGTGGTGCTGTACGGGGCCACGAGCGGCGACGTCTTCATCCGGGGTCTGGCTGGCGAGCGGTTCTGTGTTCGAAACAGCGGAGCCGAAGCGGTCGTGGAGGGAGTGGGCGACCACGGCTGTGAGTACATGACAGGAGGCCGGGCGGTCATCCTCGGGATCACGGGCCGCAACTTCGCCGCCGGAATGAGTGGCGGAATCGCCTACGTCTGGGACATTGACGGCCGCTTCCGCAGCCGGGTCAACACCGAGATGGTCTCACTCGAGCCCCTCGACGCCCAGGACGCCGAGTATGTCCGGAGCCGAGTCCAACGACATGTCGAGGAGACGGACAGCACCCGTGGCCGTGAGGTGCTTTCCTTGATGGCGACCGAAGCCTCGCGATTCGTGAAGGTGATGCCGACGGATTACAAGCGGGCCCTCGCCGAGCTGCGGAAGCTCTCGGAGGCGGAACGGGCCGAGGCCAGACAGATGGAGGAGAGGGTCCATGGGTGAGCCCCGCGGTTTCATGAAGTACGAGCGACGCATCGCCGGCAAGGAGCCGGTCGAACAGCGACTCAAGCACTACAACGAGTTCCTGACCATCCTGCCCCAAGACGAACTCGCGAGGCAGGGGGCCCGCTGAATGGACTGCGGCGTACCTTTCTGTCATACGGGCTGCCCGCTCGGGAACATCATCCCCGACTTCAACGACCTCGTGTATCGCGACCAGTGGCATGAAGCCAGTCAGCGTCTTCATGCCACCAATAATTTTCCCGAGTTCACCGGGCGAGTCTGTCCAGCGCCCTGCGAGGCAGCCTGCGTTCTCGGCATCAACGAGGACCCGGTGGCCATCAAACAGATCGAGATGGCAGTGGCCGACAGGGCGTTCGATGAGGGATGGATCGTGGCGGAGCCGCCAGCGGAGCGGTCGGGCAAGCGCGTGGCCGTCGTCGGGAGCGGACCGGCGGGGCTGGCGGCGGCGCAACAGCTCAACCGAGCCGGTCACCGGGTGACGGTCTTCGAGCGGGCCGATCGTCCTGGTGGACTGCTCATGTATGGCATCCCTGACTTCAAGCTCGAGAAGTGGCGGGTCTGGCGAAGGGTTCGTCAGATGGAAGACGAGGGCATCGAGTTTCGCTGCGGCACGAACGTGGGGAAGGACATTCCGACACAGTCGCTCGTTGACGAATACGACGCCATTCTTCTCACCGGTGGGGCGACGCTCGGTCGCGATCTGCCGATCCCGGGCAGGGAGCTTGCAGGCATCCACTTTGCGATGGATTTTCTGCCGCAGCAGAACCGCCGAAACGCCGGTGATGAGGTGCAAAATCAGATTCTTGCCGACGGACAGGACGTGATCGTGATCGGTGGTGGCGACACCGGAAGCGACTGCGACGGGCCGAGCAATCGGCAGGGGGCGAGGAGCCTCACGCAGTTCGAACTGCTGCCACAGCCACCCGATGTGGGCAGTTACCCGCGCCGGACCCAGCGTCCGGCCGGCACTCCATGGCCCTCCTGGCCCGTGATTCTGAGGACGAGCACCTCACACGAGGAGGGCTGCCGGCGTGAGTGGGGAATACTCACCAAGGCCTTCCTCGGCGACGAGAAGGGCCACGTCCGCGCGGCGCGAACCGTGCGGATCGAGTGGTATACCGACGCCGCCAGCGGCCAGCAGAAGTTCCGTGAGCTGGAGGGCACGGAGGAGGAGTGGCCCTGCCAACTCGCGCTTCTGGCGATGGGTTTCGTCGGTCCCGAAAAGCATGGGCCGATCGCCGACCTTGGCCTCGAATTGGATGCCCGTGGCAACGTGAAGACCGGTGCCGACTATAGGACCAGCCGTGATGGCGTGTTTGCCGCAGGAGACCTGCGGAGGGGGCAGTCGCTCGTGGTCTGGGCAATTCACGAGGGACGCGAGGCGGCTCGGTCGATCGACCTGTGCCTGATGGGTCGCACGAATCTTCCGAGTGTCTCGGCCGGAGAATGTGCGGTTTCCTAGCGACGATCGTTGAACGCGCGGGCGCTAGCGGAGGGGCTGGGGGCGACGAATGGGCGATCCGTCGACGACGGGCGCAAGCGAGAGCCTTATCGACCCTTGGCCATCGGCGAGTTCACCCGGTGGCTCGTTGAGTTTCACGAAGAGTGGGCCTTCGGTACGAGGCTCGATCGAGCCGAAGGCCCCCTCTCCGAGCACGACGAACGATCCACCCTGATCGACGTCGATCCACTGTGCGAGCAGAAGCCGGCCGAGCGGCCGCCCTCGATGCCAACCGAGCGAAATCCCCCCGGCCTCCGTGGCGATCGGTTTGCCGTTGAGTTGGCCGATGCGGCAGCGGCCGCTCGCCTCGAACGAGACGGCTCCTCCCGGCGTGATTGAGATGCCCGTGTTCTGCCAGCCCTTTCCAGCCTGGACGTTTACGACGGCTGGGGCGACCAGCGGCTGGCCGTCCATCCAATCGATCGACGAACGAGCGAAGTCGTAGCCGTGATCGATGTCTTCCACGAACGCTGCAAAGTCCCGTGGCGCAAGCAATTCATTCCATGAGGCACTGGATCGCAGCCTCTCGGTGAGCGTGGCATCCAGGGGACCTCGTTCCAACCGTAGGAAGTCTGGGGCGTACCTCGGATGGTTGATGAGCATCGCGACCACCGCCCAACTGGCTGCATAGTCGGCGATCCTTCGGTGGGCTTCTCCGGGCGTCGACAGGACGCTCTCGAGGGTCGGAGCCTCGCCGGCGGCAGCCTGACGAACAAGTTCTTCGATCCTACCGAGCTGTTCGACGTCTTCTGGGGCCAGCGGGATGGGCGTCGGTACGAACCGTCCGTCGTCGAGGCGATGCGTGGCGAGGTATTCGGCGATTCCTTCTGTGTACCAGGTAGGGCCGTCGAGTCCTCGAAGCGTCAGCGTGAAAGCGTGCGCGCCTTCGTGCAGCAGCAAATGTCGACGGTAATCAGGGTTCGGTTGGTCGGCCATCCAAAAGCGGCTGCGATCACAATAGCCGTTGACGAATGGGGGAATGGAGTCGGGCAGCAGTCCCGCTGCACGAAACCGCTCCCGGTCGACGACGAGACACCCGAGCGATCTCCAGTCACCTGTCTGCTCCGGATCGAGGCCGTAGTGCTGGCACCAGGTCGCGAAAGCCTGGTCGAAGATTTCACAGAGTTCCTCGACGCCATCACCAGCACGAGCCGGTCGATCGGTCGCCAGAATCAGGCGTCGACCGGACAGAATCCGCAGCCCCGCCATTTGTGCCTGTGTCGAAAACCGCTCCGCAGACGGAAATGATTCCTCACGTCCAAGCGCCAGCCCTCCGGCAAGCGTGGTCAGTAGCACGAGCAGCCGCAGACCGCGATGGAGCGATCGGGCTCGAGCGATCATTGGAACCGTCACGAGCGAATGCATGTTCGAGAGGCTACCACCAGTTTTGGGGCGTGCCTCGACGGAATCGGCGAATGGATGTGCTCGGCCGGACATGATTTCACCGTGCATTGACCCTGGCCGACATCAATCTGCCCTGTCTTCCTGGGCCGCAAGGCTTCTCCAGTTCACCGCGGTCCGAGGGCGGGGGAAGAGCATGGAGCGTCGATGTGCTCGGGATTGGACAACTCGTGGGCGGTCGGTCGATCCAAACGGCGTTGGTTTCGCCTCGGCCGCGGTGGCGTCTCATGGTGAAAATGATCAGGCAGTTCCTCGACGGCTGTTCTGTCTATCAGGCGACGGTCCTGGCTGTCTTCGCGGTGATGACGTGCCCATCGAACGGCGAGGGGGTGGATCCTCGCATGGCAGTCACCAGCGTGCCTGCTGCAGCCCAGGTCGTCATCTATTCCGGGGAAATCCCAAAGGATTGGACTCCAACGCCGGTGGCGTGTTCCGGTGTCGGTCCGGATGGGCGTCCAATCGTCGTACATGTTGCACCGACGTACGTGTTCACATACCCGGCGGGTCCTGCCGTCGTCGCATCGTCGCCTGCCTCGCCATCCGATTTGCCGGTTGTCACGGCCCGCCCTGTGTCGTACGCGACCGCACCCCGGCCGAGCGTGCCGTACGGATCGAATTGGGTATTTCAGACTCAGGGCAACCTCTCGCCCGAACAGGGCAGCCTTCTCACAAAGCGGCCTCAAGTCTCGGTTGCGCCGCCATCCTCGTGGGCGTCTGCTCCTGCTGCGATGCCCGCGGCGCCGCCAGCCATGGGGCCCGCACCACTGCCACCGCCGCCGGATACTTGGCAACCTGTGCAGCCGCAGCTCGAATCGCCGCCTCAGCCACCGGTATTGGCCGCGATCCCATCGTCGCAGGAGTCTCCGCCGACGCTCCCAATCGTGCCGATTCCATTCGTGCCTCCCCAATCGTCGGC
>JBJTBB010000164.1:0-3655 GCA_046091125.1 Planctomycetaceae bacterium | reverse complement strand
GGCCGCCGCTGGTACCGGAGCAACGACGTTCGCAGGAGCCTGTGGCTGGACCGCCACGGGTGACGCCGCGACTTCCAAGCACGCGGTCGCTCCCCCAACGAACACATGCCGGGTGTCGAGTATTTCGACCCGATGGCACTGACGCCCCGGCTCCGTAGCAGTGAAGGCCAGGGAGATGCGGCGGGAAGTTCCAGCCGCCATGTCGACAGCCCCTTTTTGTTCGATGGGACTCGCCGAAGCGGCATGCCGCAATCCTTTGTCGAAATAATCGATGATTCTGAGCTTTTCGAGCGGCCTTCCAGATCGATTGACGATCTCCACTTCGAACGAAACCTCTTCGCCGACATGCGCGAGGAGTGGACCGGTGATCAACACCGCGACCGGATCCTCGCCGGCGGCAGGAACCGCGGCTGCGAGAAGCAGACCAATCAAAATGAAGCCACTGCGGAAGCCCATGCCGGAGAGGGTACCATCGTCCCGGCGGGGCGTGAAATCTCGCCGGTTCGCACCCGCCGGGCAAGCGGTTCCAATGAGTGACCGGCCCCTCTGGTTCCAAGGCAAAAGCCGGAAAACCGGTTCGATCACCTGACTCGCCCGCTGCGGCCGCCAGCCCCCGAAGCCGTTCAGTCCGAACTACGGTGGCGGACGATTTCTCCCTCGACCATGTAGATGACATCCTCGGCGATATTCGTGGCCATGTCGGCCAGTCGCTCGATGTGTTTCGACACCGAATTCATCCGCAACAGGGCCTCGACCTGCTCTGGATCGGCCTTGATACCACGAAGAATCCGCGTCCGGATCTGCTGTCGAGACTCGTCGACGGCATCGTCCTCTTCACGAACCTGACGGGCCAAAGCAGGGTCGGCGTTCACCACGGCATCGAGGCACTGCTTCACCATTTCCTGCGTCAGCATCGCCATCGGACGTAACTCTGGGGGCAACTCCACCGGTTCGTTTCGTGCGAGTTGACCGACCCGCTTGGCGATGTTCTTGGCGAGGTCCCCCATCCGCTCGAGATCGTTGTTGATCTTCAGGGCCGCCACGACAAATCGCAGGTCCGCGGCCACTGGCTGGTAGAGCGCCAGGATCTTGAGGCACTCCTCCTCCACCTCTACCTCCATGCGATCAATCTCCTCATCGTTGGCGATCACCCACCGCGAGAGTTGAATATCACGGTTGACCAGTGCGGCAATGGCCTTTGAAATCGCCTCCTCCACGAGCGTCCCCACTCGGAGAATCTTTTCCTTCAGGCTCTCAATCTGCCGCTCGATGTGTCGCGTCACGGCAGTCTCCGGGTGACGATGAATAGGTGTCGCGAATTCAGCCGAAGCGACCCGTCACGTACGATTCGGTCTCTTGCAGAATGGGCTTCGTGAAGATCTCGGTGGTAGGGCCGTATTCGATCAGCCGACCGAGGTACATGAACGCCGTGTAGTCGCTCGTGCGACTGGCCTGCTGCATGTTATGGGTCACGATCAGTACGGAATAATGCCCGCGGAGTTCCTGAATCAGGTCTTCGATCTTGCCCGTGGCGATCGGATCGAGGGCACTGCACGGCTCGTCAAGAAGGAGAACCTCGGGTTCAGCAGCAATCGCGCGCGCGATGCACAGGCGTTGCTGCTGCCCTCCCGACAGTCCAAGCGCACTGTCGGCGAGCCTGTCCTTGACTTCGTTCCACAGGGCGGCGCCGCGCAGACTGCGTTCACAGACGTCGTCGAGCACGCCACGATTCCGCTCGCCGTCTATCCGGAGGGAATAGACGACGTTTTCATAGATACTCATCGGAAACGGTTTCGGCTTCTGTAAGACCATGCCCATTCGTTTGCGCAACTCGATCACGTCTGTCCCGGCTCCGTAGATCGAGTCGCCGCTGAGCCGCATGTCGCCGCTGATTCGAACACTCGGCACGAGATCGTTCAGTCGATTCACGCTCCGGAGAAGGGTCGACGTGCCACAGCCACTGGGGCCGACCAAGGCGGTGACCTTTCCCTGCGGCACGGGCATGGTGATCCGATGCAGTGCCTGCTTGGAGCCGTACCAGAGATTGAACGCGTCGATCTCGAGGACCGCCTGCTCCAGGCCGACCTGAACGTGAACCTCCGAGGGCACATCCTCTCCTGAGGCGACGGCCTGCAATCGGTCCACAGGCGCAGTGCCTGAGGCGACCACCTGCGATTCGGTCGTCACTGCTTCGAGCACGGGATGGGACACGAATCTCGCTCCGATTGGATGTGATGACATCATAGCTCAAAACTGTTGTGCCACGTAGCGCCGACGCAGTCGCGAGCGCACCCAGATGGCGGTCACGTTGAGCAGAAGAATGATCGCCACAAGAAGGAAGGCGATCGTGAAGACCATCGGTTTGGCGGCCTCCGCATTCGGACTCTGGAATCCGACGTCGTAGATCAGATAGGCCAGATGCATGAATTCACGCTCGGGATGGATGTAGGGGAACGATCCGTCAACGGGCAATTCCACCGCCAGTTTCTTGACTCCCACGAGCATGAGCGGCGCGACCTCTCCGGCGCCCCGGGCCATCGCCAGTATCAGGCCCGTCATGATGCCGGGAAGCGCCTTCGGCAGCACGATCCGCCAGATCGTCTGCCATTTACCGGCCCCACAGGCATACGATCCCTCACGCATCGAGTTGGGAACTGCAGCCAACGCCTCCTCGGTCGCCACGATGACGACGGGCAGCGTGAGCAGTGCGAGCGTGAGCGATGCCCAGAGCAATCCGCCGGTACCGAACGTCGGCTGATTGTCCGCCACGAGACTGGCCCGAAAGAAAACCTCGTCCACACCCCCGCCGACGAGGTAGCAGAAGAATCCAAGACCGAATGCCCCGTAGACGATGCTCGGCACGCCCGCAAGGTTGTTAATGGCGATCCTGACAGCGGTCGTCAGAGGCCCCTTCGATGCATATTCCCTCAAGTACAGGGCGGCCAGCACGCCGAAGGGAGCGACGAACAGCGCCATGATGAGCGTCATCACCACCGTGCCAAAGATGGCTGGATAGACGCCGCCCGCGCTATTGGCCTCGCGAGGGTCATCGGAGAGGAACTCCCACCATCGTGCCAGATAGACCCGTAGCTTCCCTAAGATTCCGAGTCGATTGGGTTGCCAGAGTCGAACGATCCCCGACAAGGGGACCGTCACCTCCTGCCGGTCCGCCGTCTCGAACACCATGGCAAACCGATCGTTCTCCTCCCGGAGGCGGGAGGTCGTCTGATCCAGTTGGGCGTTCGCGGTGGCGGCGTCTGCGATGACCTGTCGCTCCCATTCGACGGCCGTCCGATGACGGAATGAATCCGCTCCTTCATCGAGGTCGGCCTGAACGACGGCCAGCCTGGCGGAACGTAATCTCCGCTGAATCTCACCTCTGTCTCTGCGATCGATCCGCCTGATCGTCGACAGGCGGCGCACCACCTCCGGATGAAACTTGTCGTAGGCAGCCGTCGCCCCTGCGGGCCCGTCACCGACCGAGACCCCGCGGTCGGTGAAACGAACCGGTACGGCGTGCAGCCGTCCGGCTTCCGATCGCTCCACCGTCGTCGCCCACTCGGGCCGCTCGGTCCGAATGACGTCGCCATCCTCGAACCATTCGAAATGTTTTCCAGTCAACTCGTAATTGGCGACCCTGAGCAGCCTTCTGGAC
>JBJTBB010000163.1:0-8493 GCA_046091125.1 Planctomycetaceae bacterium | reverse complement strand
CGCGAGGGATCCGACTGTGGGAGCACACTGCGTGGATGTCCGAGCGCGACGCGAGCCGGTCAGCATCGTTCCGCTGCGGTTTTACTCGTGACGTCGGTCAGGAGCGATGGTTTCCGGAGCATCTCCGGCGCGCGCGTCGATCCTGCTATCCTCTGGACCGGCTGCAGCGGATTGAGTCGGATTCGTTCGGATCGACCTGGAGACCTATGGGGCCCGCGAGGGAGAGTGATCGATGGCGACGACGAGGTTTGCGAAGACGCACGAGTGGATTCGGTTCGACCCAGAGCCGAAGGTGGGGGATATGGCGACGGTGGGGATTTCCGCCTATGCCGTTTCGGCCCTCACGGATCTCGTCTTCATGCAACTGCCGACGGTGGGCAGGAACGTGACGGCGGGCGAGTCATTCGGAGAGGTCGAGAGCGTCAAGGCGGTGAGCGATCTCTATGCGCCGGTTTCCGGCGAGATCGTGGAAGTCAATGGGCCGCTTGTGTCGAATCTCGACCGCCTTGGCCGGGATCCCTATGGCGAGGGCTGGCTCGTCCGCATTCGTTTGGCGGATCCCTCCGAGTTGGCGGTCCTTCTCGACCAGTCGGCCTATGATCTGGATGTAGCCCACGGCTGACGCTCTACGAGCAGGTGGGGCTTCCAAGCGGGGCTTCGAATCATGGATGATCGACGGTGCTGGGATCGTTGTGGGCGGCGTTGGTGGTGATCGACGTCGCTGCCTTCGGCTGCAGGGAGGTTTTGCTTCATGGCTCGTGACGAAGTGAATCGGTCGTCCAAGAGCTCTCCGAACACGCGTGCATCCAGCGGATGCAACGGGTCGACGGCGGCCGAGGAGATCTCGGCGTCCGAATGGGGCCTTGCGGAGGGTTATGTTCCCCACACGCCGCAGGATCGACGGGAGATGCTCGAAGTGATTTCGGCGGCGGGGGGGCCGACCTCACTGGAGGCGTTGTTCGACGGCATCCCGGATTCGTGCCGCCTGGGGCGGCCGCTCGATCTGCCCGTCGCGCTGGACGAGATCTCGCTCTCGCGACACTTTCAGTCGCTCGCCGCGAGAAACCTCGGTGCTTCGACGTTGTCCTGTTTCCTCGGGGCAGGTCAGTATGACCATTTCGTGCCCGCGGCCGTCGATGCGCTTGCGTCGCGCGGAGAATTCTTTACGTCGTACACCCCCTACCAGCCCGAAGCCAGTCAGGGCAGCCTGCAGGTTTTTTTCGAGTACCAGTCTCTCGTCTCGGAGTTGACCGGGCTCGAGGTGTCGAACATGAGCCTCTATGACGGGGCTTCAGCGGCTGCGGAGGCGGTGCTCATGGCGGTCGCGGCATCCGGTGCCGGACGGCCAAGGGTCGTGGTCGCCTCGTCTGTTCATCCTCATTCGCGTGAGGTTGTGGCGACCTACTTGAGAACGATCGGTGTCGAGTTGGTGGTCGTCCACGCAGCTGATGGGTGTCTCACTCCTGAAAAACTCGCCGAGGCAGTGGACGATCGAACCGCCTGCGTGTTGGTGCAGCAGCCGAATTTCTTCGGTCGGATCGAGTCGCTCGGGCGTCTCGCCGAGGTTGTCCATGGGTCCGGAGCGACGATGATCGTGTCGGTCGATCCAGTCAGTCTCGGGATCCTTCGCCGCCCCGGTGACGCCGGTGCGGACATCGTCGTCGCGGAGGGGCAGTCGCTGGGCAATCACCTCTCGTTCGGAGGACCCAGTCTCGGGCTACTGGCCTGTCGTGAATCCTTCGTCCGACGGGTACCGGGACGACTTGCGGGACAGACTCTGGATAAGCGGGGCAACCGCTGCTGGGTGTTGACGCTGCAGACCCGTGAGCAGCACATTCGTCGGGAAAAAGCCACGAGCAACGTCTGCACCAACCAGGGGCTGTTGGCGCTCTGGTCTGCCATTCATCTGGCGCTTCTCGGTCCGGCCGGTCTCGCCGATGTCGCGAGAAGTTGTCTCTCGAAAGCGCATCATGCCCGAGCCCGTCTGTTGGCGACGGGAAGGTTTGAAGCAGCCTGTGAAGGGCCGTTTTTCAAGGAGTTCGTCCTGCGTGATCGGATGGGCAGGCCGGTTGAACTCGTCGAGGAACTCGTGGCCGAGGGGTTCCTCGCCGGGGTGCCGCTCGGGCCGCTCCTCCCCGAGGAGCCGACCTTCGTCGACTGTCTGCTCATTGCGGTCACCGAAAAGCGTTCCGCTGAGGAAATCGAGCAGCTTGCCCTGGCGGTGGAGCGGGTGTCCGCCCGTTCCCGTTCAGCCAGTGGAGCCCGATCGGGCGATCAGGAACGGCGACGACAAACGGGCGATCGTTTCGCGTTTTCGCCGGCACAGGAGACTTCTCGGGCATGAGAAACACCGCCGCCACCAATCTACTGTGTGAGCTCTCGAGGAGCGGTCGTCGAGGGACGCGACTCGGTCCGCTCGACGTTCCGGAGACGCTCCCAGCCGATGTCGTGCCCTCGGAGGAATTGGCGACGGCCCCGCCGGGGCTTCCGGAGTTGTCGGAACTCGATGTCATCCGGCATTTCACCAATCTTTCGCAGCTCAACATGTCGGTCGATACCCACTTCTATCCACTCGGCAGTTGCACGATGAAGTACAACCCGCGACGCAACGAGAGGCTCGCGTCGCTTCCTGGCCTGCTCGACCTCCATCCCTGTCAGCCGGAATCGACTCTCCAGGGCGTTTTGGAGCTGCTCTGGAATTTGCAGGGCATGCTTGCCGAGATCGCCGGTCTCGAAGCGGTCTCGCTGCAGCCGGCCGCGGGTGCCCAGGGCGAATTGACGGCCCTGCTGGTTGCAGCCGCTCACTTTCGGCATGTGCGAGAAGCACGTTCGACGGTACTCGTGCCGACGAGTGCCCATGGGACGAATCCTGCGAGCGCCGTCATGGCCGGATTCAAGACGGTGGGAGTGGAGAGCGGACCCGATGGCATGGTCGACATGGCGGATCTCGAGCGAAAAATTGGCCCCGACACCGCCGTGCTGATGATCACGAACCCGAACACCCTCGGACTGTTCGAAAAAAGGATCATCGAGGTGGCGAAACGGGTGCACGACGTCGGGGGCTTGGTCTATCTCGACGGAGCGAACATGAACGCCATCCTCGGGATTGCCCGCCCTGGGGATTTCGGTGCGGACATGATGCACTACAACCCGCACAAGACCTTCAGCGGACCGCACGGTGGTGGTGGTCCGGGGGCCGGACCGATCGCCGTGCGGAAATGGCTGGAACCCTATCTGCCGGTGCCCAGGGTGGAGCGGAATGTGGGGGATGAGGGGCCGCGGTTCCGGCTGGTAACCGATCGGCCGCTCTCAATCGGTCGCGTTCGGAGTTTCGTCGGAAATATCGGCGTTCTGCTTCGGGCGTATGCGTACATTCGGTCACTCGGCGGGGCCGGACTTGCTGAGGTTTCGAGGCACGCCGTGCTGAATGCCAACTATCTTCTCGCGCGACTGCGTGACGTCCTCCCGGTGCCTCACGCCGAGGGGTGCCTTCATGAATTCGTGGCGTCGGCGTCGGAAGTAAAGTCATCGAAGGGAGTGTCGGCGATGGACATCGCCAAACGACTCCTGGATTACGGTTTTCATGCCCCGACGGTGTATTTCCCGCTGACGGTTCCCGAGGCCGTGATGATCGAGCCGACCGAGACGGAGAGCCTCGAGACCCTCAATGATTTCGCGAATGCCATCCGGGCGATCCTTTCCGAGCCCGAGGAGGTCGTCCGCTCGGCCCCATTGACCGGAAGCGTGGCGAGGCCGGACGAGGTTCAGGCTGCTCGTCGCCAGCGATTGTCATGGAGCAGCGTCAGGTCGTCGGAAGAGATTGCCGCCCGCTGAGCAACGCGGTTCCCCTTCCGATGCCTGAACTCGTCTACCGCTCGGATCCCGCCGCCGACGGCCCCGCCAACATGGCGATGGACGAGGCGATTCTCGAGTCGTTGCCTGCCGGGGGTGGCCGTCTGCGTTGGTATGCCTGGCGCGAGCCAACCGTGTCTCTCGGTGTGTTCCAGCGGTACGCGGACTGGGAGACGGCCGAAGCGTTCGCGTTGTTTCCCGTCGTGCGTAGGCCGAGTGGGGGTGGTGCGATTCTGCACGGCTCGGATCTGACGTATGCGATCGCGGTTGATCGAAGCCATCCGGCCGCCGCCGCCCCGGAGCTCCTCTATGATGCCGTTCACCAGTCGGCAGTGAAGGCATTTCAGGCGTTGGGACTCGATGCCTCCCGCGTCTCGGCCGGTCACGATGCTTGGCCGGATCGTTTTTTGTGCTTTCATCGCCGAAATGTGGGCGACGTCGTTATTGGTGCGAGCAAGGTCCTCGGAAGTGCGCAGCGTCGGCATCAACGGGCGGTGCTGCAGCACGGCAGTATCCTGTTGAGATCGGCGACGGACCTGGTTTCCGTTTGGCCCGCGGAGTGGCCGTCGCTCGAGGGGGTCGAAGAGTTGTCCGGTGGGAGCCTGGACCAACTGACGCTTGCGCGTGCGTTGACTCAGGGGATCGCGGAAAGGCTTCGGCTCGAACCGGTCGAGGACCGGGACAACCCGAATCGGAGTGGGGGCACTTCGGCAAGTGAAAACCGATTTGCCTCATTGGAGTGGACGCGTCGTCGTTGACCCCTTTCCCCTCAACAATGGGGTGGTCAGCCGGGCTCGACAGTGCCACCCTCCGCCGATTATCTTCTGCAGTGGGATCGAATTGCATCGATTGACTGCTGGGGGATCGTTGCCATGGTTGCGAAACTCACTGTCGCCAGCGGTAAAAATGCGGGCAAGGCGATTGCGCTCAAGCGGTCCAAGCTCCTCATAGGCCGTGCTGACGAGTGCGATATCCGACCCCTCAGTGACGAGGTCAGTCGCCGGCACTGTGCGGTGGTCGTTGAGCCGGAAGGCATTTTCGTCGAAGATCTTCGCAGTCGAAACGGAACGTTCGTGAATGGAAACCGCATCGAAGGGCGAGTTGCCCTGGCGGACGGTGATATGGTGCGAATCGGAAGTCTGGAGTTGAAGTTCTCGGGATCCCGTCCCGAGCAGTCGCGTGCCGCTGGGGAAGACGATATCTCGCGGTGGCTCATGGCTGATGATGAGCCGGCGGGTATGTTCGATACCACGCAGGCCATGCGGATTGCCGATGAAGCCACAAGGCCTGTTGTGGACATTTCCGGCTCGAATGCGGGTGTTTCTTCCGGTTCGGGGGCTCCGAGTGCTGGGTCGGGGGCAGGAACGCCTTCTATGTCCGGGCATTCGGATGAGGGACATGACGCGACGGGCAAGAACGCTCATCATCCCGGAGAGGCTCCTCCCAAGCAGGGACGCGAGGCTGCCGAGAGCGCGGAGCGAACTCCGGCTGGGTTCATGCCGAAACAGACCAAGAAGTCCTCGGAAAACTCACGAGATGCCGCTGCGGACGCGCTCCGCAAGTTTTTCGGTACTCGTTGACAGGTCTGGTAACGCCATTTTGGTCGGGCGTCAGCATTTTCCGGCCAATTCATGGCGTGGGGCATTCTCCAGAGTGTCCGATTTCCTTGAAATTCCGTAGCCTATTTGGATGGCTATGCCGATTGGGGTGGCCGTAGGGGCGCCTCATACGGGTGATCACGGCCCGCAACGAGTCTGTTGCCCCTCTCATCACTACAACCGGCCTTCTTACGCAGGCGTGCAAGTCGCCGGATTCAAAACCCGATGCTTAAAGCGGTGGATTTACCCGACACGAAGAGTCGACGCAAATCCCCCGGCTTTCTCGCCTGTACGATCTCCCCTCCAGGATGCTCATCCCATGAAATGCCACTCCGCCGTTCATTCTCGCCGCCGCCGAAATATCGATCCAACGACATGCGAGCGGGAATACTCCGCGGAGGAAATCGAATTCATGCGAGCACTCGACGCCTACAAGCGTTCGAGTGGTCGTGCTTTCCCCACTTGCAGTGAAATCCTCGAGGTAATCCGGGACTTGGGATACCGGCGCGAAGACGACAGTGCGGTCGCCGTTGGCATTGTCGCTGGGGCTGTCCATCTGTAGCGTCCCGCTCGGAGTGATCCCCATGCAAGGCATCCGATCACAACGTGTGTCGAGCGGAGTGTCGCCATGGCCGGGCGGCGTCTGTCTTCGGCGATGGGGACATGCAGGGGTGGTGCCTCTTCTGCCGGTGTTGATCGTACTCATCTCTTCGACCGGTTGTGGATCGGTTGCTCGTCGTGAGAACGCTCGCGGGGTGCAGTTGTATCAACAGGGCAACTACCAGGGGGCTGTGAATGCCTTTCAAAAGGCACTTTCCAGGGACCCGGGCAGCCCGGATGGTCTCTACAACATCGGAGCGACGTACCATCAGCAGGCCAAGCTCTTCTCCCGAACTCAGGATATGCAGTTGGCTGAGCAGTATTACCGTCTCTGCCTCGCGCGTAATCCCGATCATGCCTCCTGCCAACGTGCGCTTTCCGTGCTGCTGGTCGAGGAGAAACGCGAAGGGGAGGCGATCGCGAACCTCGAGCAATGGGCGCGGAGGTCTCCCGCGGATCCCAATCCACGAATCGAGATGGCGAGACTTTGCGAGGAAAATGGCAACCTTCCCGAGGCGGAAAACCATCTGATCGATGCGTTGGCCGTTTCGCCGGGCAATCCAAGGGCGCTCGTGGCCCTTGGGCATCTGCGCGAAGAGGCCGGCCAGGGTGATCAGGCGCTCGCCAACTATGCCCAGGCCCTCTCCGCGGATGGCCGTCAGCCGGTTGTCGCGGCCCGGATGACCCAGTTGCAGCAGTCCGCCGGGCAGTCCACTCCTGTGGCTGGACAGCCAGGATTGGCGGTGGCTCCGTCAGTCCCTCCGGCCCGTTGACCAGCGCCGCCCGTGGTCCTATCCTCCGGACTTTCGGCGGTCGCAGCCGTCCTGCGGGGACGGGGATTCGCCAGGGCGATCGCGGAGGCGAGACGTGACCGGACGGGCTGTCGCTGCCGAAGGGGAACGCGTGTTCAATTTCTCGGCAGGGCCAGCGGTCCTCCCGATGGACGTGCTCAAGCAGATCCAAGAGGAGATGGTTTGCCTACCGGGCGTTGGGCAGTCGGTACTTGAAATCAGTCACCGAAGCCCCGCCTTTGACCGCATCCTCGCTGAAACGGTCGAGGCGCTCTCCACTCTGCTCAACGTGCCGAACACCCACGACATCCTCCTGCTGCAGGGTGGGGCCAGTCTGCAGTTTTCGATGGTGCCGATGAATCTTCTGCGGGGGGGCTCGCAGCCGGCTGATTACCTGCTCACGGGCTCCTGGGGCGGTCTCGCCGCAAAGGAGGCGCGTCGCGAAGGCGATGTGAACATCGCGTGGGACAATGCCCCGGCCTACAACCGACTTCCGAAAGCGGCCGAGATCGCTTTGTCGGAGAAGCCTGCGTACGTGCACATCACGAGCAACGAGACGATCCAGGGCGTGCAGTGGCAGGAGGAGCCCGACGTTCGGGCGCCACTCGTTTCGGATTGCTCCAGTGACTTCTTGTCCCGGCCCATTCCCGTCGAACGCTACGGGCTTGTGTATGCGTGTGCCCAGAAAAATGCCGGCATCGCCGGAGTGACGGTGGTCATCATCCGCAGGGATCTTCTCGAACGATCGGAGAAGCTCGATCAGTCCGGTCGAGGGCTGCCGTCCATGCTTGATTATCGGACACATGCCCAGAATGAATCCCGCGCAAATACCCCGCCAGTGTTCGCGGTGTACGTCCTCGGTCTCGTTTGTCGGTGGCTGAAGGATTCGGTGGGTGGACTTGCGCAGATGAGGGAGAGGAACGAATCCAAGTCACGCTCGATCTATGACGTCCTCGATCTGTCGCAGGGTTTCTACCGAGGGCACGCTGCGACGGAGTGTCGTTCGAGAATGAACGTGACATTCAGGCTGCCCAGCGAGGAACTCGAGAAGCGATTTTTGGAGGCGGCAAAGGCTCGAGGACTGACTGATCTCAAAGGGCACCGGTCAGTCGGAGGAATTCGGGCGAGCCTCTACAATGCGATGCCTGAGGAGGGCGTGAAGGCCCTTCGCGATTTCATGGTTGAATTCCAGGCTCGTGCAGGCTGAGGCTTGAGACGGGGATTCGATCACGGACAGACATTTTACCCAGCGAGCAACCCGATCAGGGCGCTCATCATCCCCCGAGGCTTCCATGCCCTCTATCGTCGTCCTCGACACGCTGAGTCCCGATGGAATAGCGCTGTTGGAATCGGCGAAGGGGCGTGGGATCGACTACACGGTTTCGACCGGTCTCGCGGGTGATCGGTTGCGGGACACGCTCTCCCGCCACGACGGCGCGATCTGTCGCAGCGGAGTGAAGATCACCGCCGATGTGTTGGCCGGTAATCAGCGGTTACGGGCGATCGTCCGTGCGGGAGTCGGAACGGACAACATCGACAAGGAAGCGGCCACCCGACTCGGCATCGTGGTGATGAACACACCGGCGGGAAACACGGTCAGCACCGCCGAACACACGTTCGCGATGATCCTCTCGCTCTCGCGGAATATCGCC
>JBJTBB010000162.1:0-4489 GCA_046091125.1 Planctomycetaceae bacterium | reverse complement strand
CCCGCCTCCTTGGCACGGTACATCGCGGCATCGGCCGCTTTCAACAGCATTCCAGCCATGGCGTGCAACGCAACTGGCCTCGACAGGCCGAAGCAGGGGATGGCTCGCATGACGGCTCACGTAATCGGCCGATGGCTATGCGTCGCGACGGCAGCCGTCGTCACCCTGAGGTCGCCGGCGGCTCTCGCGGACGAGTCGGAGCCGCCCCCCCGGACCGACCCGGGATATCGGCAGATCGTGGTGCCCGTCTTCCGCGAGCACTGCATGGCCTGCCATGTCGGCGACGAGCCCGAGGGCGACTTCTCGATCGCCCGCAAGGACCTCGGCACCGATTTCACGAATGCCGTGAATCTGGCCCGCTGGCGGGAGGTGGTGAACGTGCTCAATGGACACCAGATGCCTCCGGAGACAGAAGAAAAACCCGATCCGGCGGAGGTCGCCGCCGTGGTCGACTGGATCACGGCCCAGGCGGTCGCCGCCGATTCGGTGCGCCGCGAGCGATCGGTCGTGCTGCGGCGACTGAATCGAGTTGAGTACACCAATACCATCCGGGATCTTTTGGGTGTCGATTTCGACACGTCCGGCTGCCCACAGGATCCTCCGGCCGGGGGCTTCGACAACAACGGCTCCGCCCTCACCATCTCCCCGATGCAGATGGAGCAGTACCTCGACGCCGCCGAGGAGATCCTCTCCCGTGCCCTCGTGGAGGGAGAGCGTCCGCAGCGGATCCGATGGCGCTTCGACCCCGTGCCCGGATCGAACGACAGCAATCGGGTGACGCTCGAGAACGGCAACAAGCCGATCGTGAAGGGGGGCGCGAATCGTTACGAGGGGGACTGGGTCGTGGTGCACCGCGAGCACTGGGACCAGTTCAACGTGCGTGACTTTCGAGTGCCGAGCGAGGGGGTCTACGTCATCCGTGCCCGCGTGGCTGGTCGCGTGCCCTCGCGGGAGGAAGTGGTGCGATGCGCTGGAGCGATTCTCGAGGAGCGGCGCATGAAGCAGGATGCGGAGCGGCCCGATCGTGCCGTGCACCACCAGAAACAGTTCGAACAGGATCTGACCCACTTTCGATCCGACCGGATGTACGACTACGGTCCGCCCAGGCTGAAATTGACGCTCCAGCTCGGTCCGCAGCCTCGCACCGTGGCCGAATTCGACGTGGAAGGCACCGCCGTTGCACCGAGCGTGGTCGAGTTTCGAGCCCGTTTCACCACGGAGACCGCGGGCCTGACTCTCGGATACGCCTACGCAATCCCGAAGGTGCTCGAAAACTTCTGGATGCAGGGGCGCGACGAGTTCGCCCGGCCCGACGCCTTGATCGACTGGATCGAGGTCGAGGGACCGATCCTCGACGAATGGCCGCCGGCGTCGCACACGAACGTCCTCTTTGCCTCGCCGCTCGCCGATAGCGACGAGTCGGGATACGCGCGAGAGGTGCTCGACCGCTTCATGACGAGGGCCTGGCGGAGACCCGTATCAGCGGACGAGGTGGCCGCCAAGGTCGCCCTCTATAAACGCGCGCGCGACGAGGGACAGTCCTTCCTCGCGAGTATCAGCCGGCCGCTCGTGGCGGTGCTCGCGAGTCCAGCCTTCCTCTATCTTGTCGAGCCGCATGCGCAAGCGGGGCCCGTGCCGCTCGACGACCACGAACTCGCGACGCGGCTGTCCTACTCTCTCTGGTCGAGCCAGCCCGACAGCGAACTGCGGAACCTCGCCGATGCGGGGAGGCTGAAGGAGCCGACCATTCGGCAGGCGCAGGTGGACAGGCTGCTGGCCGACCACCGCAGCGGTCAATTCGTCGCCAACTTCGCGGGTCAATGGCTTGGACTGCGAGAGGTCGGGGCAAACCCGCCGGCAGAAGACCTGTATCCGCAGTACGACCGACATCTCGAGGAATCGATCGTCGGTGAATCGAAGGCCTTCTTCGCCGAGTTTCTTCATGGAGATCTCGACGCGCGCCAGCTCGTCGCGAGCGATTTCGTCACGATCAACGAGCGGCTGGCACGGTTCTATGGCATCCCCGGAGTGCGCGGCGACCACTTCCGCCGCGTCCCCGTGCCGCCCGGCGTGCACCGGGGCGGACTGGTCACCCAGGCCTCGATCCTCACGATCACCTCCAACGGCACCCGCACGAGTCCCGTGAAGCGGGGCACCTGGATCCTCAAGACCCTGTTCGACACCGACCCCGGCCTGCCCCTTGCGAATGCCGGTGAGATCGCGCCGAAGGTGCCCGGCATCGACAAGGCGACCGTGCGGCGACGCCTCGAGATCCATCGCACGCTACCGCAGTGCGCCCGCTGCCACGAGCGGATCGATCCCCTGGGATTCGCCCTCGAGCACTACGACGCGGCGGGTGAATGGCGGGAGCGAGAGGGATTCGGCTACAAGGGGCGGATCCAGCCGGACGATCCACTGATCGACGCGTCGTCACGGATGCCCGACGGACGGGCGCTCGCTGGCGTCGAGGACCACAAGCGGGCACTCTACGAGGACGATGAACGGTTTCTGTCCGCGCTGGCATCCAAGATGCTCGCCTATGCACTGGGCCGCGAACTCGGACTCGCCGACAGGCCGATCGTAGCGGCGAGCGTCGAACAGATGCGGGCGGAGGGGATGACGCTGAGGGCGCTGGTGAAGGCCATCGTCGTCAGCAGGCCCTTCTCCTCGAAGTAGAGCGAGCGGTTTGGATGGAGGCGCCGACGGCACGGCATCAATCGGAGCACACGACCATGTGGACATCGAAACAACCATGCCTGTCGCGAAGACACCTCCTGCGAGCCGCGGGTGTGGCGATGCCGCTACCGCTACTCGAGGCGATGCGACCACGGGCCGAGGCGGCGCTTTCCACGTTTCGGGGGGTCGAATCATCGGAGAGCGTGCAGCCCAGGCTGATCTGCTGCTACGTACCCAACGGCGTCAACATTCTCGAGTGGCTTCCAGCCGATGCGGGCAGCGATTATCCGCTCTCTCCCACGCTCTCGGAATTGGCCGACCACCGAGACGCGTTCACCGTCGTGTCGGGGCTCGGACATCCGCACTCCAAGGGTGGCCACAGCGGCGCCGACACATGGCTGACCGGAGCCGACCTCACCGCCAAGCCCGGAGCGGATTACACCACCAGCGTGTCGATCGACCAGTTGGTGGCCGAGGCGCATGCTCCGCATACGCGTTTCCCGTCGCTCCAGCTCTCCGACATGTCCGGCTCCGGTGCGGCGGGCCACACCCACACGCTTTCCTTCGACGCCACCGGCACGCCGCTGCCCGCCGAGAACACGCCGCAGCGGCTCTTCGAGCGGCTGTTCGTGCCCGAATCGGCAGCGGATCGCGACGCGGCGCTCGCCCGGCACGCCGAGCGGCGTTCGATCCTCGACGCGATTCACGACGACGCGCGATCGTTGCACGACCGCCTCGGCACGACCGATCGCCGCAAGCTGGACGAATACCTCACCAGCGTCCGGGAGACCGAGCGACGCGTCGAACGACTCGAGGAATGGATCGACCGCCCGAAACCGAAAGTCGCCGACGCAGGCCTGCAGCTGGCAAGCAAGCCCGCCAACGGCCACGATCGTCCCATGTGGCTCGACGTGATGCTCGAGATCACCTACCTCGCGTTCGTCACCGATACGACCAGAGTCGTCACCTTCGAGTGGTCGCGCGAGGCCGGCGGCTTCGGCGGCGGCGGTGAGAATCACCACGAACTGTCCCACCACGGCGGCGACGCTGGGATGCTGGCGAAACTTGCCACGATCGATCGCTTCCACCTCTCGAAACTCGCGCGCTTTCTCGAGCTCCTCCGCGGCACGGTCGAGGAGGATGGGACGATGCTCGATCGGACGATCGTGCTCTACGGCAGCGGCATGAACTCGGGGAAGGGGGGCGAGCATTCGCCCAGGAACCTGCCGCTCCTCGTGGCCGGTGGCGGGCGACTCGGACTGCGACACGGCCGCCACCTGGCCTTCGGCGAGGATGCCCCTCCTCCGCTCTCGAACCTGCTCCTGACGCTGGCCCAAGCGGCCGGAGGGGCCGTGGAGCGGTTTTCCGACGCCACCGGGCCGCTCGCCGAACTTTCCACCTGACCGCGGCTGGCTGCGGCCTTTCCGCGAAGCAACACTTGGGTCATGCCCGCGTTCGAAATGGCGGCGGTCGGGAATTGGCCGCAAGGACGCAAGGGTCGGTGTGCGCTCGTGGCGCCTGCCGTCCCGAGCCCCTCTGACTGCCACTCGCGGGACGGTCCGATCGCTTCTCGTCAGCTCGGGGGATGCCGTGCGTCTCAAGTCCCACTTCAAATCGTCGTCACTACCGGTCGTCGCACTCCTGATCGCCTGGACTCTCGTGCCGCCGTGCGGCCGCTTGTGGATCAAGGCCGATGACGCGGCAGTGGTGCCGCCATCGCTCGAATCCTGGCGACCCTGGGTGCTCCATGGCCAGCCGAGTGTTAGCTGCCCGTCTCCCTACGACTCGGGGACCGAGCGAATCCGTGTCTGGC
>JBJTBB010000161.1:0-3800 GCA_046091125.1 Planctomycetaceae bacterium | reverse complement strand
CCATTCGACCGCGAGGCGGTCACTCGCGGCCTCACGAGGTGAGCCGAGTGTGCGGGGCGTTGTGGAAATCCCGATCTGATCGAGACCGCCGCCCTCGGGCACCGGAAGCGTGAGCCTTCCCGCCCCATCGACGGCAACGCGATTGCGACCGCGATCGAACTCGACGAGGGGCCCGTCGAGTTCCAGATCGCGGCCTTTGACATGGGCCGGCGAACCCGAAACCACCGCCCGGGCGTCTGACCGCACCGGCCGCGTGACCTGCATCTGGTCGCCGCGGATCGAGATCGGCTGTCCGTCCGCTGGATTGGCCGGCTGTTCCTCGAGATGGACCTGTCCTTCAAGGGACATCTCGTCGAGTTCCTGTTGCTCCCCCTTCACCACGACGAGCCCACGCACCAGGCTGCTCGAGACGACGAATCGTCCACGATCGGTTTCGAACGGGGCCGTGGGTCGTCGTGGGGCCGTCGCGGTCGTGGCCGTGGGCGGTGGATTGGAGGGACTGACGGCACCCGGCGAGGTCGCCACGGAGGGAACTCGCGGCACCGCCGTGGGCGATCCCGCGGAACTCGCCCTGCCGGTCGCTGCAGCGGTCGTCACCGCAGCGGCGACCGGCTCATCATGGCGAAACCAGAGTTCGAGTCGGTCGGCACGGGCCGCGAGTTGAAGGCTGTCCACGTCCACACTGCCCCGCGCCAGCATTCGCGCCGGACGGAGTCCGGCGAGACCGGGCGGTCCCTCCTGATCGACCGTCTGCGATGCCACAGCCGGGTCGGACTCCATCCAGAGATGAAGTTCGGCTGCCGCGAGATGTCCCTGCCCCTCCACGCGCACATCGGCATCACCGGTCACACTCGTGCAATAGCCTTCGCCATCGGGACGCCCCCGCAACCACTCCTTGAATGAAACCGCGTAGGCCGCTCCTTCCCGCTCCTCCGGCGTCTCCGCAACGACACGTCCTCGGCCGGTCCTGATCCAGCCCGGTCCGGCAGCAAGCAGCGTTCCCGGCCCAGGACGGCCACCCTGGACCGGGGGGTCGGGAACGTAATCGATGGCGGCGGCCTCCATCTCGAGTCCCCGCGCCGATAGCGAAACCCGCTGCCCTCCATCGAGAAGAATGCGTCGTGAGGACACCTCGAACCCGATCCGACCGGCTCTGGCCTCGAGTCCAGCCGACCGGCTGCGGGCGACCGCCGGAGCGCCACGCGCCTCGATCTCACGCACCGTCATGCGCGGGGAACCCTGACGCTCATCCGCAGCCTGACCCGCGGCGTGATCGCCACCCCCGAGCGCGAGCGTCAGCGCCTCGCAGGTCAGTTCGTCCGTCGAGACTTCGCCGGGGGGCGATGCAGCATTTCCCATGACGTACCTGACGACCTCGACGCGATCCTCGAGTTGGAGGATGCCCGCGTTGGGATGAAACGTCATCGGACCAGAACTCGTCACGCGGACGCGATCAGGGACAGGATCCCCGGTCGCACGGCCCGACGGTTCCATCGAGGGCATCATCCCGTCCCCGATGCCTTCGAGTTGGAGTTGCACATCCCGCTCGAGCCGCACCGAATCGATGCCCCCCACGTTCGGGCCGCCGATGCTCGCGTCGCCGACCGACGACTCGCCGCGACGCGATGGGCGAGCGGGCTGGTCAGACTTTGGAAGGAGCGTGATCACGATGCCCTGACCGCCACCCGTCGACCGGCCATACCGAAACTGGACCGGCTCGGTCGAACGGAGCTCCAGCCCGCGCAACTGCAGGTCCCGGCTGACGATCTCGATGTCGTCTTCGGCGCCCGGTGAGGACTCGCTCCCACGCACGCTGATCTGTCCGCGCAGGCTGCCCCCGACGAGTTTTGAGAGTTTTCCCTGCCGGAGGTCGAGTGGTTCAGCGAACTCCAGGACTGCGCCCTGCGGCGACCGCATCACGATCGTTCGGCCGTCACCGTCGGACCGCTTGTCCGGAAACAACACGAGCGTACAGGGCACGAGATTGACCCGGCCATCTGGCAGCGAGTGGTATTGCTTGAACAGCAGCCGGACGTCGTGGCTCTCGAGCACGATGGGCGAGTCTCGTTCCCAGGAGCCTGCCGGAAACATGCTCCCGATCGCGGCCATGCGGCTCTCCGCCCGGACCCGGATGGCCGCCGATTCCTCGGCGGTCGGTTCGAGGGCCCCGACGTCTCCGGCCAGGCGTGGCTCGACCAGCGGCACGATTGCGAGCCTGTGGATCCCGCTGCCAGCCAGCAGTAACAAAAAGACCCTCAGCGTGCGGCCAAGCCGATGCTCCCAAGGCGAGCGTTCCACGGAAGGATTCACGAGCGACCACCGCCTGTGTCGGATGATCGCGGCGAAGAAAAGCGGCGAACGATCGCATCCCAGGCCCCCCGGGCCGAGAGGGCCATCTCCACGACCTCCCTGACGGCACCGCATCCGCCCGACGACCGGGTGACGATCCTGGCGGCATCACGCACCTCCGGCGCGGCATCGGCAACGGCCACGCCCACACCACAGTCGCGGATCACGGCCAGGTCCGGAAGGTCGTCGCCGATGTAGATGGTCTCCTCCCACGTGATGCTCAGTGCCGAGAGCACCTCCGCCACCACGGGCCACTTGTCGACCACTCCCTGCCGTACGACGGAGATCCCCAATTCCCGGGCACGCAGTTCGACAACGTGGCTCGAACGACCGGTCACGATCCCCGCAGTGCATCCAGCCTTGCTCCACAGCCGGATGCCCAGGCCGTCGCGGATGTGAAAAGTCTTCTGCTCGATGCCGGAATTGTTCCAGGTCACGCCGCCGTCGGTGAGCACACCATCGACGTCCATGAGCAACAGTTTCGCTCGGGCGAGCAGGCGACTCGTCTCGGAAGACACGGTTGCATCGGACATGGCGACGGCTCCGCCCCGGCCCTCAGGCGGCCTGCTCCCGGGCCGATCTCGCGGTGCCGGGCATCGGCCGCCCCGTCCCCACGCAGTCCACGATGTCAATGAGCCCGACGACCCTACCCGACGCATCGATCACCGGCAGTTCGCTGAGGCGACGCGCCTCCAGGATCGTCATCGCTTCGTCGAGCCGACCGCAGTTCGCAATGGTGATGGGCTGCTTCGTCATGACTTCGTGGATAGGTCGATCGAGGGACGAATCCTGGCGGTGCTCGAACAACCTCGCGAGGTCGCTGTCGGTGAAGATACCGAGCAAGTCTCCCTGCGCACTGATCACCATCACCGCGCCGGTACGTCGGAGTGGCAGACGCCTGGCGAAGACCTGCCGAACGGTCTCATCGGGACGCGCGACCCGGCATTCGGCGAGCGGTCGCATGACCTCGGCGACCGTCGAGAGCCTACGGCCGAGGCTGCCACCGGGGTGTCGAGCCGCGAAGTCGTCGCTGGTGAACCCGCGAAGGCTCGAGACGCACAGGGAGACGGCATCGCCCAGCGCCATCATCACGGATGTGCTTGTCGTAGGGGCGAGTCCGAGCGGACAGGCCTCGGGCTGGCAACCGGTCACCACGACCGCCGACGCCGCCCTGCCAAGCGCGCTCGATGGCCGGCCCGTGAGCGCGACGATCGGAATGCCCGCCCGCTGCACGTGAGGGATGAGCGCCGTGATCTCCCCGCTCTCACCGGACTGCGAGACGGCCAGCAGCAGATCATCTGGACGGAGCGTGCCGAGGTCCCCGTGCACCGCCTCAGACGCGTGCAGAAAATGGCTGGGGGTGCCGGTCGATGAAAGGGTGGCGGAAATCTTACGTGCGATGATCCCCGCCTTGCCGACACCCGTGGCGACCACGCTGCCGGAGCAGGAGA
>JBJTBB010000160.1:0-5596 GCA_046091125.1 Planctomycetaceae bacterium | reverse complement strand
TCGGCTATCGGTGTGCCATCGAGAAGCGTGTCGGCACGTTATGGCTCCAACGCGAGCATCTTCGGCGCCGCAGGCATCCCGAGTGTGGTCTTTGGGCCAGGCTCGATCGAGCAGGCGCACACCTGCGATGAGTGGATCGATCTGTCACAGGTGCGACAGGCCGCCGACGTGCTGATCGGGGTGGCGAGGAATGTCGCCGTCGGGGCGGCGAGACGGTCCGCTCCCTGATTCGATTCAGCTTCTGACGCGATCAGAACACATCGAGTTTGAAGTGATGACCCTGGTGGTAGCGTCGGGCCTTCGGATAGTAGTTCTGCCAGCGCCGGTTGTAGACCGGTACCCGCATCTCCTGCGGATAGCGGTGATAGAGGTCCTCCGCGCTTTGCATGTAGGCGTCGGCATAGTAATTGTGCGGATAGAACACGTACGGATAGTGATAAAAACGATTCCAATCGGATGACGGGAAGGGGTAGTTACGGGGGCGGATGTAGTCGTTCTGGCCTCCGTAGGCCTGCTGGGCGCTGGCGGAGCCTGCCGAGGCGGCGAGCACGACGACGGCGAACGTGAAGGCGGCCACCTGGTGGAAGCGTCGCCCAACGAGTTGCGGCCCGATGCGGGAACCTTCCCGCGAATGGAACAGGATCTGCGAAGCCATGACGTGGTCCCCCTGCGGCGGAGTCCTGGGGGCCGCCCCAGCGGCCGGACCATCCGCCCGATCTACCATCGGCAGGCCGATCGACCGGACTTCACGGAAAGTACGGAACAATCGTCAGAAGGACCGAAATCATCTCAACCTGACCGCCCTGACGGGACGGTCGGCGGGCATGATGCCGTCGGCGAGTTCCCGATCCCACTCTTCCAGAAGCGGCCAGTCCGGCGCGCAGGTTCCGAAGTCCGCCAGCTTCAAATAGCCGCGCAACCTTTCGATCGTGGCATCGAGCAGGGAATCTTCCTTGCGGAAGATCGGGCCGTGGCTTGGCAGCAGCCATTCGACGTCGCTGGCACGGATTCGCTCGAGTGACGCGATGAAAAGCGGGATGTCGCTGCCGTGATGGGCGTCGATCGCGCCGACCGAACCATCCCGGAAGATGTTGTCGCCAGAGAAGAGCAGGGGGCCTGCACGCAGGGCGATCTGGCTGTCGGTGTGTCCGGGGGTGTGCCAGACTTCGAGTTGCATTTCTCCGATGCTGATGCGATCGCCATCCTTCAGGGCTTCGTCGACCGTGACGGGGGGCATCTCCATGCTCACCTTTTGCGCGGAGATCTCCGCGAAAGTCCGGATCCGATCACCGACGGCGAGTGGCTCGACCGCCTTCACATGGGCGAACACGGCGGCCTTGAGCACCGACTTGGCCTTGGCGAGCCCCTGGACGTGATCGACGTCGGGGTGTGTCGCCACCAGCGCCCGGCACTGAGCCAGGGGGAAATCCATCTGACGGATCATCTCGATGATCTCGTCGACGTGTTCTGAGTAACCGATGTCGATGAGCCCCCAGGATTCGTCGTCGTAGACGAGATACACGTTGCACCCGATCCTCCACCCGGCCTGGTGGTTCATTTCGATCACGCCAGGAAAGACCGGTCGTCGAGCGAGCATCACGAAAAGCGACCTGGGGCGAGAGGTTCAACGTGGAACCTGGAAAGCTGGAAAGTGTAGAAATGAATGTTTCGGCTGGCAAACCGACGGAAGGGGCCGGGAATGGCTGAACTATCCTCTTGGTCGACGCTTTGAGCGTACCGTGCGGCATCTCTTGGGTGTCGGCACCGCGAGTCCCCTGGAACGAAAGCTTCACAACCGTGACGTCGGAATCGCCGGGAGAGCGGGCATTCGCTCAGCAGTCGTCGGCCACGCCGCTCGGTCCTGATGGCCACGAGGGGCATGAGGCCTTTGGTCGATGGGGTGGCGACGTCGCGATGCTCTGTCAGTGTGTGGAGGGCCTCACTGGTCTTGCACGACGCCTCGGCGCCGACGATCCGGCTGGTTCGGAATGGCACGACGCGCTGTTCGGCAAACTTCGACCGCAGGTCTGCGGGGAGCCGACGATCGTGGCCGCCGTCTGCGGGGGCACGAACACCGGCAAGAGCCTCGTCGCGACGGCGCTGGTGGGTCGGCCGATCAGCCGTTCGGTTCCCGAAGCCGCCCGGACGCTGCATCCGGTGGCGAGTCTTCCGCGTGGACTCGCCTCCCGGATCGATCCGGGCTCGCTGTTTCCAGGATTCGTGCTCGTGCCCTGGCAAAGTGCATCCGACGCGCTCGAACCCGCCGATGAGCACCGCCTGATCTGGATGGAGGACGACACGGGAGAGCAGCCTTCGCGATTGGTGTTGCTGGACACGCCCGACATCGACGGCACGCTTCGCGAGAATTGGAGGAGGGCGGAGTTGGTGCGGACGACCTGCGACATCGTCGTCGCCGTTTTGACGCAGCAAAAATACAACGACTCGGCCGTTCGGGAATTCTTCTCGGCGGCCGCCACAGCTGGGAAATCGGTCGTCGTGGTGTTCAACATGCTGGATTGGCCTCGGCAGGCTGACCGTGTGGCCGGCTGGTTGAACACCTTCACCACGCAGACCGGGGTGCGACCGCTGGCCGTCTATGCAGCACCCTGGGATGCCGACGCGGCCATGGCTGGAAGGATCCGGTTTCATTCCCTGGCCGAAGCGGTGCCATCCGAGCCGCTCGAGGGTGCCGACATCGTGGAGCGGCTTGTGCGGAGCGACTTCGACCGCATCAAGCGGGTTGCAATGGCCGGTGCCCTCGAGGTCGTCGTCGATCCTCGACACGGTGTCGGAGCGTGGTTCTCCTCGATCGAGCACCGAGGCATCCAGTGGAAGGAGGCCAGGCATCTGCTCGAGGCGGAGACACGGGTCGACGCGCAACTGCCATCGGCACCACGCGAGGTGGTCTGGAACGAATTCTGGGAGTGGCTCAAACCGCATCGCAGTCGATTCGATCTGGCGGTCAGTGCAGGCTACCGCTTCCTGGGTGGAGGGCTGGCCTGGGCGGGTCGGAGGATCGGACTGCTGCGGCATGAGACAGCGAGGCAGCAGGACTTCGCGGCCGCGGAACTCGACGGGCTGCGTCTGGCGATGGGTGATGTTTTGGCCCGGCTCGACGACGTCTGCCATCGCAATCCGCTGCTACACGAGGTGCTCGGGCCGCGACTGGTCGCGGGGGACCGGGCCGCCTGGTTCGAGGACCTCCGTCGTCGGCATGCCGCCCTGCCGGTCGTTTCAGACGATTACCGTGCGTTCGTGCGACGCGAACTCGATCGCTTCGCCGCCGACCGGCCTGAATTGATCCGCCTGATCACCGCGAGCCTCAGCGTGGGGGCGGTGGTCAGACCTGCGGTCACAGTCGCGCTGGGACTGGCCGGTGCGGCGGCCGTGCCCGCGGCGGCAGCCACGGCGGGCGGGCTGAGCATGCTCGTGCACCACGTTGGCGACGTCGTCGTGGGAGGGACACTGTCGATCGCGGGAGAACAGGCGATCGGGCTCGCAGCCGACCTGAAGGTCAAGCCACTCGTGGAATCGCTTTTCAATGGATGGACTGTCCGGCGGTGTACCACGCTCGCCGACACCCTGCGGGAGGTTGTGCTCGGGGATGCCCTGTCGGAGATCGCCGATCGGGCTGCCGTCGGCAACGATGGACGCACCGACAAGGGCAGGGCGGCCCTCGAACGTCTTTCGACTGATCTGGCGGAGTGCCCTCGATGAGTGACAGAGGACCGAACGAGCCGGCCGCTCGGCCACCGTCGGAGGGACTTGCCGACGAGCCACGCGCCGATGCATTCGGGGCGGTCGTGGCCGCGATCGACGCCTGGGTTTCACGGTTCGACCGTTGGTCGCCCCTGCACGCCGTCTCGGACGACTGGAAGGACGTGGGCGCGAGACTTGCCGGTGTGGGGGAGGATCTTGCGAGGGTGCTCGTCGTGGGCGTGCTCGGGGGCACGGGCACCGGCAAGAGCACGCTTGTCAACGCGCTGGCGGGCGAAGAGGTGCGCCCGGCAGGGGACGTCAGTCGTCCCACGAGGACTATTCCCGTCGTCGTGACGGCCGAAGGAACCGACTGTTCGTGGCTGCCACTGACGGAATGGCGGGCCAGGGTCGTACGAACCGACGCCCCGGCCATCGCGGGAATCGTGCTCGTGGATTGCCCCGATCCGGACACACAAGGGCCGGAACCATCGTCTCAGGGAACGGTTGCCCGAGGGCTCGGCTCTGACGAGAACGACCATGGCCCGGCCACGGATCCGCGGAACGGCCGGGCCTTCGATCGAAATCGGAACCGTGACGTCCTCGAGTCGGTGCTGCCCTCGTGCGACGTGTTGCTGCTTGTGTCGACGGCTCAAAAATACCGGTCGTGGGCCGTCGCCAGAGAGGTGGTGCGATTCGCTCCGGGTCGACCTGTGATGTTCGTGCAGACGCATGCGTCTCGGGATCCCGATATTCGGGAAGACTGGAAGCGAGAACTCCTCCGGGAGGGATTCGACGTACCATTCATCCACCGACTCGATGCGCTCGAAGCGACCGACAGGGCACGTGCGGGACTGCCTCCGGAAGTTGGCTTCGCCGGACTGCGCGAGGCGATCGGATCTCAGTTGGCCGGTCGCGCCGCGCTTCGCGTGCGTCGCACTGGAGCGATGGATCTGTTGCAATGGTTTGTCCGGAGGGCGTCCTCACGATTCGGAGGCCTCCGGGATCCAGTGGCCGCATTCCGTGTTGGTATCACGCATGAACGGATTCGGCTCGAGGGCGTTCTGGCATCCGGCCTCGCTCGGCAACTCATGGCCTCTCGCAGACAGTGGCAGCGATTGCTGGGCTGCGAGATGGCAGGAGAGGGGAGGCGGGGACCATTTGGAGCCTTTCTTTGGATCATCGACCGGCTGCTCGCGATCTGGCCGGGCCTTTCGGTTTCCGGTGGGGGACTGGTTGCGCGGGTTCTTGCGGCCCAGCCGATCGTCAGCGGGGATGCCTTCCAATCTCCCCCCAACGTCATCAGGGACGATACGGCAGGGCCAGGCATGGCGGCGATCCAGGAGATCGGTCTTGGCCAGGCTGACGTTGATCAATCGCGGAGCATCCTCGTCGGCTTGGCGGCACGGGCGGAAATCGAGGAACCACTCGTGGGCCGCGCGCGGTTGCCCGATGGGCGGGTCGGTGCGATCGTGTCAGAGGTGCTCTCCCGAACGGCCAGATGGCTCGAGGCTGGCATCGCCGGCCTGGTCGAGACCAGACGGTTCCGAATCGGCACCATGGTGACTCACTGGATGCTGGAAATCGCCTTCTGTGGATTCGTGCTGGTGGTCGTGGGACGGGCGGCGTGGGGGTTCTTCCATGACAGACTCTGGGCAGGCCAGCCTGCGACCGGAGGGGGACTCCTGTGGGAGTCGATTCCCTGGATCGTGCTCTGGGGCCTGAGCCTGCGATGGCTTGCCGGAATCTACATCAGGCGGGGGCTCGAAAGGGATGTCCGCGCACTGGTGGCCGACATTCCACGGGCCGGAATGGTCGACCCGTTCCTGGAAGATTTTTCCACCGCTGCCCACGAGGCCGCATCCGCCCTGGCCGAGTTCGAGTCGATCTAGCAGCGTTC
>JBJTBB010000159.1:0-11733 GCA_046091125.1 Planctomycetaceae bacterium | reverse complement strand
GCACAGGAGCGCGGCGAGGCCGATGCAGGGCGCCGTATCCCGGAGACACTGTTCACCCACCAGTGCCCGATCCGGAAGGCTCGGAAGGAGATGGCGAATCTGCGGCACGAGTGACTCGGCCGTGATCACGAGAATTCGATCGGCGGGCACGAGACCATCGATTCGACCGATCGTCTCCTCGAGGAGCGTCCGACTTCCGGAGAGTGGGAGGAGTTGTTTTGGTCGGCTCGCGCGGCTCGCGGGCCAGAAACGAGTGCCGGAGCCGCCGGCCATCACGATCGCGTGCAGCATGTCGCCTCTCTCTCGCGGAGTGACTCCATCAACCGATGATCGATGGACCGGTGAGTGTGGTTCCCGGCATAACGAAGGTCGGGATGTCTCGTTCGTCGAGAATGTGCGCGGGGTCGATTTCGACCACAATCCCTGGGTCGACTCGGACTCCAGCCCGTGCCAGCAGTTCCCGGTCGTGGACGATGATCGCCTGACGAACCTGTTCAGGGCCATCCTTGGTCGAGCCGGGGGGGTTCTTGAGGGGGGCGAACCCGTCAGTCGGCTGGATCCTGTGCACGACGACCCGTGTCGCGATTGAGAAGAGATCGAAGATGAACCGCTCGAATTTCCAGGCGTTCGGCTCGTGAGGTGTTAAGCGGTGCCCCTCGTCGTTCACGAAGGGGACCGTTTTGCGGGCCAGGTGAAAAGGCAGAGGGTCCGAAGCCCGTCTCACCGACGCGTCGAGAAATCCGAGCCGGAAACAATGGACGGCGATACTTCCCCAATGCAGCTTGAGCCGGCCGGTGGGAAGTGTCTCCGCCGCGAAATTGCGAGGAAGGTCGCTATATTCGACCAGCATCGTCTTTCCGTCGATTTCCACCACGATCCCGACTCGCTCCGTCGGGTCGGATTTTTCCACGACCTGCGTGCTGATGTCGGCGGAAGCCAGCAGATGCCGTCCAACGAACTCCGGGTCGAGCGGCTTGACGAGAGGATTATCCACCTGAAAATAGGCGACGTGGTCGATGCCGCGGTCTTCGAACCAGCGGAGTCCTTCCGCTGAGACGAGGGCCTGCAGAAGCCCGCCGTGCCCATCCGGAGCCATCGCCACCCGGTCAGGCGCATCCAGCAGCATTCGGCATCCTTCCGTGGTCAGCGGAGGCACATCGCCCTGCTGGAAGACCAGTATCTGCCGTGGATCGAGCCCAAAATAGTCGTGAGTCCGCAGGGCCTCTCGCGTTGCCGCATCGGTCGCGGAACTGGTCATGATGGCCAGTGGAACGCGTCTCCCATAGCGGCGCTGAACTGCCATCAGCCCACCAAGGAGATACCCGAACAGTGTCCTGCCGGACAGCGGCCCGATGGGGAAATTTCCCTTGGGCCCGTCGAAGCCGAGCCGTGTTCCCTGTCCGCCTGCGACAAGGATCGCACCAAACCTTCCCGCCGCCAGCGCTTCCCGACCCACTTCGACCGCCCGGGCCGCGTCGGATCCTTCTTGAGTATCGGGGGATCGGCAGCGTGCCATCCATTCCAGGTTGGCGGAGGATGTTCCCGCCTCGGCGAGGGCACGCAGGCGGTGTGTCATTTCCCAGTCGATGGATTCAATCTGCGCGGTGAAAGCGGCCCGCTGTCGTGCGTCGAGTGCGTTCCAATGCCGGAGGAGATGCAGCTGGTGATGAGCTTTGAGAAGGACGAGGACGCGATCTGGAGGAGGATTCCGGAGCCCTCCCGGAATGGTCTGGGGCTGGTCGCTATCGATGGCTTGCCCGCGATCGAAGAGGGAGTTCACGGGTTTCGCACCCAGAGCCACAGGATGTAGCAAATGATCGGGAAACCGGCGAAGATCACACCATAGGTAAAAAGTGTCGTCCAGAGGTGTTCAGGCCATCGTGCCATCGACGCGGTCGTACCTCTCAAAGCCCTGCAGTGTACGGTATCAACCGAAAGAATTACGCGACCGCCTTCCAGTGCACCGCCAGATCCACCGTCTCGGGCGAGGGCGTTTCAAGGCGACATTCGATCCGCATCCCCCACGGTTGAATGTCCGTCGTCGAGAGCGTCACCTCCAGATCTTCGGACGGCGTGGAGAGTTCGACTCGCGGTGAGCGGGTGAGCGGCGGACAAAAGGCGATGTGGCCGGTGGCCACGCGGGAACCCTCGCTGAATCTCACGACGATGGAGCCCCGGACCAGGGAGCCTCCATCACGGTCTGCGGTGGCTGCGTATCGTTCCGACCACTGTACGAGGCGCTGGTGGTGGTCACCGAAGGGGGATCGATCGACGGACTGCGTCCATCCCGTATCACCCTCGTTGGACACCGGTGGTCGTGCCACGACGGACAGCATGTGCGTGGTTGGACGAAACGGTTCAAGCATGCTTCGGATGATCGGAATGAACATGATCGATAGTGTCACCAGGGTCATGGGCGTCAACGAGGTGTTCGGGCGACACAAGTCCGCGAGCACCAGGACGACCACGCCCATTCCAAGGCGTGCCAGCCATGGAGCCAGCCCACGTGGGTTGGGAGAAGCAGAGTCGATCGCCAACACGATCGCTCCGATGATCATGGTGATGGCGAGTAGGGCGGCTTCCGAGAGCGTCGGTTTCAGATGCGACGTCAGGTGTGTCGCCGTCAGAAGCATCGCAGCGACCAGGAGGGTCGTCGCCGTCGTCACGGCCCAGACCCCGATCAGACGGTGCCACAGCCGTGCAAGTGGCCCGGCAAACGATATCGGGGCACCGTGACTGGACGTCGCACGGGAGTCGGTGATCGGAGCATGGCCGGCCAAAGAACCCGTTCGAGTCTCGGGCCCTGACGGCATCCTCGGGATATCTCCCACTCTCGGTCACCCGACGGCGACGCCGGCCCCCGTCATCGCGGCGATCTCGGCCGCACGATCCGTCCGTTCCCAGCTGAACCCTTCCCGACCGAAGTGCCCGCCTGCGGCGGTGCGACGGTAGATGGGCTTCCGGAGGTCGAGGTGATCGATGATTCCCCTCGGAGTCAGCGGGAAAAACTCCCGCACGATCTCGCACAAGCGGGCGTCGTCGATACGCCCGGTTCCATCCGTGTCGACGTGGACGCTGACCGGCTCACTCACGCCGATCGCGTAGGCCAGTTGGAGTTCACAGCGATCGGCGAGCCCTGCCGCAACGAGCGTCTTGGCGACGTGACGAGCCATGTACGCCGCCGAGCGGTCCACCTTCGTCGGATCCTTTCCGGAGAAAGCGCCGCCGCCGTGCCTGCCCCACCCGCCGTACGTGTCGACGATGATCTTGCGACCGGTCAGGCCGCAATCACCATGTGGACCGCCGACGACGAAGCGGCCGGTCGGATTGACATGGTAGGTGATCGACGAGGTGTCGAGGTCATCGGGAAGAGTCGGTCGGATGATCCGCTCGATGACGAAATCACGAATCTCGGAATTGGAAGCCGATGCCGAGTGCTGGGTGGAAACGACGACCGTGTCGACCCTGACGGGCCGATGGCCGTCGAATTCGATCGTGACCTGACTTTTTGAATCAGGACGCAGCCAGTCGACGACCTTCTTCTGTCGGGCCTCCGTGAGGCGATTGAGGATCCGGTGAGCCAGCGCGATCGGCAGTGGCATGAGTTCCGGAGTGTCACGGCAGGCGTACCCGAACATGAGTCCCTGATCACCGGCACCGATATCCTTGCCGGCGGCATCATCCTCGTCCACACCTCGTGCGATATCCCCCGACTGTTTGCCCACGGCGACGAGTACCGAGCATGTATCGGCGGCAATGCCCATCTCATCGTCCGTGTAGCCGACGTCGCGGATGACGTTTCGGACGACCTGCTGGTAGTCGATGGTGCCACTGGAAGTGATCTCACCCGCCACAACGGCCAGTCCGGTGGTCACCATCGTCTCGCACGCGACGCGGCTGCGGGCATCCTGTGCGAGATAGGCATCCAGAACACCGTCGGAAATCTGGTCCGCCAACTTGTCCGGGTGACCCATGCTGACCGATTCGCTCGTGAAGAGATGCTTACCGTGTGACACCGCAGGACCTCGTGGAAGAAAGGGACGAACAAAACGACTTTCTGTGAGACTATCGGCCGGCGTCGGGTGAGGGCAACCGACAACGTTCCTCCTCCGGAATTGCCGGGGGCTGTCGCTCGACGTCCATCCAACGAGGTCGAGTCCGATGCCCGTACGACTCGTTCAGGATCTCGAGCACTCGGACTGCGGTTTTTGAGACCGCTCCCCGTTGACGGGCGACAAGGCTCCGCGCGCGATCGCCGACCGCCCTCGCAGCCTCCGGATCCTTGAGGCATCGCACGAGAAATGCGGTCAACGACCGCTGGTCCTCGACCACCTCCGCTGCTCCAGCGGATACAAGCATCCCCGTCTCCTCGCGGAAATTTCGCGTGTGTGGGCCAAAACAGACGGCAGCTCCATACGCTGCAGGCTCGAGCATGTTCTGTCCTCCGCGGCGGCCGTCCAGGCTTCCTCCGACGAAGGCCACGTCGGCCAGGCCCCACCAGTGCGACAGTTCTCCGGTCGTGTCGACGAGAAGGATCCGGGCGAGCGGGTCGGGAGCCTCGGCCTCCAGACGGCTCCGCAGTTGCCAACGATGCCCGCTTCGATCGAGGAGGGAAGCAATCTCGCCAGCGCGTTCCACGTGTCGCGGTACGATCACCAGTCGCCGGCTCGGATCGATGGCGCGGGCCACTACAAACGACTCGAGGGCGAACGATTCTTCGGGCGACTGCGTGCTTCCCGCGACGAATACGGGCCCTTTGCCGAACCCCGCGACCGCGGCCAGCCGTTTGACCTCGGCCGAGTTCCGATCCCCTTCGACTCCATCGAACTTCATCGATCCGGTCACCTCGACGCGGCGAGCGCCGAGTGAGCGAAATCGCGAGGCGTCCTCCTCGGAACGGGCGAGAACAAGCGTGAGGCATTCGAAGGCTCTCCGTGACACGAAGGCGAGCCGACGGTATCCCCGTAAACTTCGCTCGCTGAGTCGCCCATTGGCGACCACGATGGGGATCTTTCGTGATGCCGCCGATGACAGAAGATGAGGCCAAATCTCGAGCTCCCCGAGCACGATCAGATCGGGATCGACCAAATCGAGGGAGCGGTTGACCGCCCATGAGAAATCAAGGGGAGCCGGGAAAGTTCGCTCCTGGCCAAAACGGCTTCTTGCGAGTTCCAGGCCGGTGGTGGTCGCCGACGAGATCACGCAATCCAGGTCGACTCCGCTGGCGAGGCCCGGATGCAACGGCAGGGCCGTAGAGAGTCGATGGAGCAAATGCACCTCACCGACACTCACTCCGTGCAGCCAGATGCGTGGCCGATCGGAGCGCCTGTTCGCGGTTGGGGCGGTGCCGACGGCGCGGCGGACGGGGTGTGCCACCGGGCGGCCACCGGACAGCTTCCGCCAGGCGACCCAAGGCAGGGCGACGAGACACGCCAGGCAGTAGAGGAGGTCGAGCATCGGAAAAGGGGGTCACCGTTTTCCTGCACCGGCTCCCACACTCGTGATGCCGCCCGATCGGCCGCAGCAATTCTTGAATTTTCGGCCACTGCCACAGGGACATGGATCGTTGCGGCCCGTGCGACTGCCGGTGTTGCGAATGGGTTCGGTGCGCTCCGCGGACTCACCTGCACCGGCCTGCTCCCGTTGATCGTCTCCGTCCGACGAAGGCACCGCGGATGCCGCCTCAGCGTGGATGGCAGCCGTTTCGTGAAAGGCGCTCCGGACAGGCTCTTCCTCGACCTGTTCGATTCGGAAGGCAACATCGACGACCCGCTCATCGATTCCCTTCCACATCAACTCGAAGGTTCGCATGCCCTCGCGCTTGTACTCGACCTTTGGATCAACCTGGGCATACCCGCGGAGACCGACGCTCGATCGAAGGTGGTCCATCGCCAGGAGATGATCCTTCCAGGCTTTGTCGAGAATCTGCAGCAGGACGGCTCGCTCCATCCTGCGCATTTCCGGTCGGGAGCTTTCGTCGATGACAGAGAGGACCCGCCGTTCGAGATCATCACGTCCGGCACCCGCGAGAAGGGCAGCATGGTCGCCGGCGCCGCACGTTGCGGAGAGCCACTCCGCGACGCCGCCGACTCGCTCAGCGAAGGCCATGGGATCGCGAGAGGAGGCCAGCACCACCTCGATCCGCCGCGTGGCCTCCTTCCGGACAGAGTCGGCCCATTCCTGGCGGGCGCGGCTGGCTGCTCGCAGCGTCCTCCGCACCTGATCGAGGTCGTTGGTGCCTAGGGCGGAGTCATCGAGGCCGGCACCGAACCGCCGCCTCGCCCAGGCAGCGAGCCCTTCCCGATCGAGGTGCCTCGAGCCATCGGGTTGTGCCCTGAGGAAATGGGCGACCCCCGCGGCGACAGGGCTCTCGATTTCTCGGGCCTCATACGATTCGCGTGCCTTCCGGGATATCAGCGTGCGGAATGCGGCGACATCACGGGAGTCGAACGAGTCAGGATCGACCTCGACGCCGAATCGCCATTGCACCCAGGCGCAGGCGGTCATCACGCCGAAATCGGGTGTCAGGAATCGGCATCCTTCGGCGAGATCCACGCGACCGAGCGCCTCGGTGCAGATCGCGATCAGGTGTTCATCCACCGCATCCCGTTGATATTTCCGGAGGTCACGGTCTCGGAGGCTCGTCCCAAAGCGGGCATTCACGAAGGATGCGAGAGCCTCCCAGTTCCATTCCGATTCCTCCTCCTCACGAGGCAGATTCTCGTCGATGGCCTCGAGGATCGACGTTTCGGCCTGTCGGACGGCACGATCATGCGCGAGCCGCTCGGCTTCCTCAGGCGAGAGGCCGCGGAAGTCCTTGGGGTCCAGTTCACTGCCGAGTTGTCCGCCGGCCCAGGCTGCGTAGGTCTCGGTTCCGTAGTCTCGATCCAGGAAGGCACCGATGTGCTGATCGACCTGCCGATCGACCATTGTGAGAACGATCTCGCGGCAGTCCTCGCCATCGAGAATTCGCTGACGGAAGCCGTAGACCCGCTTCCGCTGCTCGTCCATCACCTCGTCGTATTCGAGAAGGTTCTTGCGGACGTCGAAATTCCGCTCTTCGACCTTTTTCTGAGCCGCCTCGATGCGGCGGGTCACCATGCGGCTCTCGATGGCCTCGCCATCCTGCATGCCGAGTCGAGTCAGGACATTCTTCACCCATTCGCCTGCAAAGATCCGCATCAGATCGTCTTCGAGGGACAGGAAGAATCGGCTGCTACCGGGATCGCCCTGGCGACCGCAACGGCCTCGAAGCTGCAGGTCGATTCGCCGTGCCTCGTGCCGCTCGGTTCCGATGATCTGCAGCCCTTCCATCTGGCGGACCTGGTCCCCCTCGGCCCTCATGTTCTCACGAGACGTTATTTCCGCGACGAGTGCATCCCATTCCTCGCGTGGAACATCGAGCCGCGTGGGATAGCGGTCCTGAAGCTTCGCCCACGCCATCGTCTCGGCATTTCCGCCGAGGATGATGTCGGTGCCACGTCCGGCCATATTGGTGGCGATCGTCACGGCACCGATGCGGCCCGCTTGGGCGATGATCTCCGCCTCACGCTTGTGCTGCTTCGCATTGAGCACCTCGTGATCGATGCCGCGCCCGTTGAGCAGACCCGAGAGCCGCTCGCTTTTTTCGATCGAAACAGTCCCCACCAGTACCGGGCAACCGCGTCGCTGGATTTCCCGGATCCTCGTCCGCGGGATCGTCTCCCGCTCGGACTTGGCATGGTCCGAACCCTTTGAGTCGAAGTCGATCGCCTCGTCGGACTCGTCCATGATCCGCCCGATGTGCCAGGTGCCGTCGACGAGGAGGAGCGTGTCCTGGCGATGAATCCGCTCGATCTCGTCCGCGACAGCCGTCCACTTCTCACGTTCCGTGCGGTAAATCACGTCGGGATGGTTGATCCGTCTGAGGCCGCGGTTGGGCGGGATCGCGATCACGTCGAGCTTGTAGATCTTCCAGAACTCGTTGGCTTCGGTCATGGCCGTGCCGGTCATCCCACCGAGCTTCTTGTAGAGCTTGAAGAAGTTTTGGAGGGTCACGGTCGCGAGGGTCTGTGATTCCTCCTTGATCCGGACGCCCTCCTTCGCCTCGACGGCCTGATGCAGGCCGTCGGACCACTGCCTGCCCGGCATGAGCCGCCCGGTGAACTCGTCGACGATCACCACCTCGCCATTTTGTACGACGTAGTTGACGTCGCGCTTGTAGAGGTGGTGGGCCTTGAGCGCATTGTCGATGAGATGCGGCCATTCCATGTTGCCGGCCGTGTAGAAACTCTCCACTCCGGCGAGTTTTTCCGCCGCCCGAACGCCGGCCTCCGTGAGGGCGATCGAATGCTCCTTTTCCTTGATCTCAAAATGTTCGTCGACCGCAAGTTTGCGAGAAATCTGGTCGGCACGGGCGTATTTCGCGGCGTCGTCGTGGGCGGGACCCGAGATGATCAGCGGCGTCCTGGCCTCGTCGACGAGGATGTTGTCGACCTCGTCCACGATGGCGAATGTGAGGGGGCCCTGCGATTGCTGAAGATGCTTGGGGAAGCGGTCATCGCCACGGGCGGCCATCCGCATGTTGTCCCGCAGGTAGTCGAAGCCAAACTCGTTGTTGGTGCCGTACGTGATGTCGCAGGCGTAGGCCTTCTGGCGATCCGCCGCATCCATGCCTGCTTGGATCGCGCCGACCGTCAGCCCGAGCCCCATGTAGAGCGGTCCCATCCATTCCATGTCGCGGCGGGCGAGGTAGTCGTTCACCGTGACCACGTGCACGCCGCGTCCCTCGAGGGCGTTCAGGTAGGCGGGAAGCGTGGCGACGAGCGTCTTGCCCTCGCCCGTGATCATTTCGGCGATCGCTCCAGAGTGCAGTACCATGCCTCCGATGAGCTGCACGTCGTAATGCCGCATGCCGAGAAACCGTTTGCCACCTTCCCGGCACACGGCGAAGGCCTCCACCAGCAATTCGTCAAGCGTCTCCCCAGCCGCGAGCCGTCGGCGAAACTCGGCCGACTGTCCGCGGAGTTCGACGTCGCTCATCGCCGCGTAGCGAGACTCGAGGGAGTTGATCGCCTCGACGTTCGGCTCGAGCTTACGGAGATACCGGGCGTTCGAAGAGCCGAAAAGACCGGTAATCAGCCTCTCGAGGCGGGCATTGAACGCGGCCGAGCCATTGGAGACGGTGTCCCAAAGGCGTTCGAGCATTTCCATGGCTGGAGCAATGATGAAAAATGGACGGCATGAGGCCGCCCGCCGCCCCGGCTGTTCGCGAACCCGGAAGGATTGTCGCGGGGCGGAGGTCGGAGGGTCAAGGCGAACGCAAAGGGGGCTGGTTGGGGGGCGTGCGTTCACCGGTGCGGGGCGCCTGGAGAGGCAGGATCCAGATATTCCGACACCGGGTGGGGCTGCCGTGATCCTGGAGAAACAGCGGACCCTCACCCGTTTCGATGAGTCGCCGCTCGACCGTCCGGAGATGGTCGGTAACGCCGTGACGAAAGGGCGTGTAGGGACTGCGAGGCTCCGTGAAGCCGACGTCGTCTTGCACCTTTGAGCCGTTGAGCCAGGCGGTGATGGAACCCGGCCGCACAATCAACCCTTTCTCATCTCGTCGAGGGGCGACGTACCGGATGTCGTACACCTGCCATTCCCCCGGCTTCCGGACCGCGTGGACAAGCGGGGCAGCGAACCGGTAGAGGCTTCCGGCATCCTGCTCGGTGGGCGGGACGCCCGACTGTGCGGCGGCGAATGAGTCGTAGATCTGCATCTCGTAGTGGCCGTGGATGTAGATCCCGCTGTTTCCGTGAGCCCGCGGATGGATCATGAACTCCGCGTGCAGGTCGGCGTCGCGAAAAACCTGCCTCGACACGACGTGATTGGCGTGGCCCGGAGTCGTCGCGACCTCGAGCGTGCCCTCGACCGATTTCCAGTCGACACGTCCGCCAGACATCGACGTAAAGCCGCCGGGATCGGCATCGACGCCCAGCAGTACGATCGCTCCAGGAGGCGGAGGCACTGGCAGATTCGACTGATCGGGATGGAACTCCGAGTGGATCGTCTCGGAGGGTCCGGATTGATCAGCGGCGGTCAGCTGCGCGGACGAAATCCCAGTGATGACGATCGTGCAGACGAATGCAAGACGCGTGCTTCGGCAGCGGACGAGACGTCGATTGGGCGGACCGGCCATCGACGCGGGGAATGAATCGAGCGATGCCCTCTGTCGCATGGGGTCATGTGCCGCGGGATCGTGACGCGAGCAGATCGCGGATCTCGGTCAGCAGCACCTCCTCTTTGCTCGGCGGAGCGGGTTCGGCGGCCTTCGTTCGCATGATCCAGCCGAGAAACTTCACGATGAAAAGAAACATCGCCAAGGCTAGGATCAGGAAGCCGACGACGTCGCCGAGGAACTTTCCGTAGGGGACTGTTTTCTCCCCGATGGTGACGGCCCATTTTTCGTAGCCGGAGTTGCCTGGCATGATCAGGCTCACCAACGGCATCATGATGTTGTCGACGAGGCTCTTGACGATGTTGCCGAACGCGCCGCCGATGATCACCCCCACTGCGAGGTCGACGACGTTACCCTTGAGGGCGAAGTTCTTGAACTCCTCGACGAGTGACATGGCCTGCCGGGCTGCTTGATGCGTCGGATTCGCCATAGATTGCACCAGGAAGAATGAGGACGGTTGGCCGGGAACATATCCACGTACCCCCAAAACTGCAACCATCCACGTCCATCACACCACCAGGCCGGGAGGTTCATTCGTGCCGCATGGACCGACACCGTCCGCCCGTCACCGCGATCTGTCGGCGTCGCTGGTCTTCCTCGGGAGCGGCACGAGCGTAGGTGTGCCCGTGATCGGCTGCGGCTGCGACACGTGCGCCGGCGACGATCCGCGGGACAGCCGGACGAGAACGAGCGTCGCCCTCGGGTTGCCCGAGGGCACGCTGCTGGTCGACACGACGCCCGATCTTCGGACACAACTGTTGAGGGAAGGGCTCTGGCGCGTCGACGCCCTCCTTTTCACGCACGATCATGTCGATCATGTGTACGGACTCGACGATATCCGTCCGATCGTCTTCCGGTCCGGTCGACCGATGCCGATCTGGTGCGAAGAACGCGTCGAGCATCGAATTCGCCGGGCCTTCGACTATGCGTTCGAACCGCTGCCGTCTCAGGGCGGGGGTGTGCCCAACGTCACCTTTCAGAGAATCGACGAGTCACCCTTCGATCTCCTCGGGTGTCGGGTCGTACCACTGAGGTTGCGGCACGGCACCTTCGATGTGCTCGGCTTCCGGTTCGGTGACCTGGCCTATTGCACCGACACCAACGGAATTCCCGAGCCGACCTTCGAACGTCTGCGGGGCGTCGAGGTGCTCGTCCTTGATTGCCTGCGGCCGTCGCGGCATCCGACGCACTTCTCGCTCGAGGAGGCACTGATAGTCGCCGAGCGCGTGGCGGCGAGAAGGACGATCCTCGTGCACATCTCGCACGAGTTGGGCCATGCCGCCACGTCGCGTCGCCTGCCCGCCGGGGTGGACTTGGCCCATGACGGCCTGGTCGTGCCGATTCCGGGCATGCCTTCGCAGAGGCGGCCGGGCATCGGATCGCAACCCGGAGCCTGAGATCGGCGCGTACCGTCGTCGAGGGTCGGTCAGACGGGTGCCGCCGTGCATGCGGCGACTGCGGCGAGCAGTCGGGCAGCGTCCCCGGAGTCGATGGCCTTTTCCGCGCGTTCTCGGCAATGGCGGAGGCTT
>JBJTBB010000158.1:0-4567 GCA_046091125.1 Planctomycetaceae bacterium | reverse complement strand
TCAGCGAGCTTTGAATCCCTCTTTGACATCGTTGATTGCTTCCTCTGCCAGCGATCTGAACTACCGATCAGGGGGTGTCCTGGTATCTCGCACGCAAAGCAAACCTCTCGAAACCGGCTTTTTGGCAGATCTGTATCAAATCCTGCACCTCACCCGTCCGCGCACTCGCATCGGCACGCACGATGACCGTCGCCGCTTTCGGGTCCTTACCGGCATCAGACATGACCGACTTTTCACGCTCCAAGTAGCCCGCGAGATCCGCGACGCCCAGAACCTCTCCCCCGTAGATGACGCCGCCTTCCTTGGTTAATTGAACCGTGATCGGCGACACGGCCGCAGCCTCCTTGGGCTTGGCAAGCTGACTGCTCGGCAACTGCACGCGCTCGTCCTGCTCCGCATCGGAGAAGTTGATCACGAACATGAAAAACGCGATCAACTGAAAGGTCATGTCGATCATCGGCGTCATGTCGATCTCGGTGTTGGACGGCCCCCCACTACGTCGCCGTGGCATGATTCACCATCCCCCGAGATCCATGTCACCGATCACCAAGACATTGAAACAAAACCGGCTGCATGCAAGCGCGATTCAACCAGGATCGCTTGAATCGATTCCCTCCGACATTCGAGGCCGCCTCATTAGGAAGGCGTCGCGGGCGGTGGCGCTGCCGGCCTCGTGGCGGCACCACGCTGCTGGGTTGCGGTCACGACCTGCCCCACCAACCGTTCCGCCTCCGCATCCGTATCGGACGAAAGCCTTTGCAGCCAATTCTTGAAAACGGCGAACGCCGTGATCGCGGGAATCGCGACCCAGAGCCCCACGAGGGTTGTGATGAGGGCGGTCGCGATACCGCTGGCAAGATCCTTCGGCTTCGGAGCCGTTGACGATTGGGCGATGACGTAGAAACTGCGCACCATTCCGTCGACCGTGCCCAACAAGCCGAACATCGGCCCCAAAGCACCGATCAAAGCGATGTAACTGATCTTGTGCTCGATCTTCATTACTTCGTCGCTCGAGGTATCCTGCATGGCTTCAATGGCCTTCGACTGACCGCCGGATGTGAGCGCGCCCATGCCGGCCGCCACGACATGACCGAGATACGAGTCATTTTCCTTGGCAAGTTCGAACGCCGGCTGGAACTCCCTCGCGGCAACATGTTGCTCGAAATCATTGCTGAGCGACTCAGGCATCAGCACGGACCGTCTCAACTGAAGGACCCCCATCACCACGAGGGTCACGAATGCGAAAGAAAGAATGAGAAAAATGATCGAGTAGGTCCGACCCATGGCATGGATGAAGTACATCAACAGGTTTTCCCCGCCGCCATCCGCAGCCCCCGCACCATCCGCTGCTTCGTCCGCTGGGATGTCATCCTGAGCAGACGTGACTTCCGCACTGGCCAACACGAGGACGCCCGATGACAAGACCGGGAGGTAGACCAGGGGGCTCGAAACCGTCGAGACACACCAGACGATCGCCAGAACGCTCCTGACGATCCGCACCCCCAACCACGATCCACGAAAACCCAATCCATCAAATGTCTGCATGCTTTCGCTCCTCGTTCTATTCCTATTTCTGTTCGTGCTATTCCTGATCATGCTTCCACTGGTGATCATGCTGAGTGGATCCTGACTGGCCCACATGCCGCGTGGCCCAGTTTGTTTTTGACACGATGAACTTGGTGCCGAAGTTTATACCCAGACCATGGGACGCGGTCAGCCCTCACCCTTTGTGCCGGGAATTCGCTTGGCCCAGACGCTATCGGGATAGGATTGCCTCAGACCGTCTGCGGCTTCCTTCGACCGCTCCGGACGGTTCTGCGCCTTCCAGAGATCGACCAGATTGAAGAGCGATTCCGCGTGTGCTTCTGGGACCGTGTTGTACACGAGGTCGACCATTAAAAAAGCGATGAGCGCTTCATCATCCCGCTTTGCAGCCCGCAGCCCACCCCCAAGCGTGTTGAATGCTGCTGCCAGCGTCTCGCCCTCGTCATCCGGATCGCTGTCAGCAATGATCCTGATGGCGAGCGCAATCGCCTCATCCAACTTGCCCACTGCCGCCAGACATCTTGCCTTTCCAAGAAGCGCCTCTCGCTTCCGGACGGCACTGGCGGCATCCTCAGTCGGAATCTTTCCAGCCTGATCGTAAGCGGCTGCCGCCTCGTCATATTTCTGCTGTTCAAATAGGATGCGGGCCCGTGCGGCCGAGGCCCTCACCTGCATGGCAGGGGGCCCCTCAGTGACCTTCGCGTACGCTTCCAGGGCTTTGTCTGGACGGCCGGCACGCGCAGCGAGGTCTCCAAAGACCTCCTGCATCAAGTAGTAGTGAAAGCTGTCCGGGTGAGACTTCAAAAAATCGGAAACGAGTTTGGCCCCAGCCTTCACGTCTTCACCCGCTGCGAGCGCGGCCCGAGCGGTCGCAAGCGCCGTGACGAACTGCCTCTCGACGAGAACGAGTTTCGGCGAATCCGCAAAAGACGCATCATCAAGTTTTGCAAGCTCCTCGATCGCGTCCGAGGGTCGACCGCGTGACACAAACTGCCGGGCAGCTCGCAACTCCTGAGGCTCCCCGGAAAACTCGATGTCCCGGATTTCTTCGACCGGCACCGTTTCACTTGAACCTGAACCATCGTTGAGCGAAATGTCGACGCTGCGAGGCGTGGTCGCCTCAACAGTACCTTCAATTTCCCCATCCCCGTAGCGGATAACCCTGTCAGCACCCTCCTGCCCAAGGACTTTGCCCGATGACGCGCATGCGATCGAGAGAAGCACAAGGACTGTCGCCAGTGCGTGCATCGCACTGATCGTCATTGCCATCCACGCGTGTTGATGCGTCGTCTTCATGCACCCTCTTTTCCGCCCACGATTGCCGAAAGGCCTTTTTGCTGATCCCTACCGAGGGACTTCTGGACTTGCTTCAGGAGGCGATCGAACTGCCCCTTCAATTCAGCCCCCCCAAGTTCAGGATAGAGCTTCGCCGTCAAAACAACGTCATTTTCCGCAAGTTCATAGAGCTTTTGACGTTCGGCAGCCGCCGTCGTCTTCTCAGCCCTCGCCACACGCGACCTGACGAGATTCAGACGGGACTCGAAGAAGAGCCGCTTATACCGTGATACGGTCTGCTCCGAGGATCGCGCGGAAAACGCCTGCCTCGCCAACTGGTTGGAGAGTTTGGCCCATCCCCAGTAGGGAGAGTTCGACCCTCGCCCGGCAATCGCTTCCCCCAGGAGAGTGGAGGCACGAGCGACGTCTTCTTCGGCAACACCGGCCGCCTGCAGGCATGTAGCTGCTTCGATTTGTGCGTCGAGCCATGAAGCCATCTTGGGATCGGCGAGTAACTTGTCGAGATGACCGAAGCTGTCATCGAATCGGCCTAACTCTCGATACACGGTCGCCAATTTCAGCCGGATCGATGGCAAGGACTTCGCGATTGCAGCCGCTGTCTCCTGATCCGCATCCGAGCCACTCGCAATTAGTTTTTCATAAACGGAAGCGGCTTTCGTGAGGTAATCCTTGGCCTTGGCCTTCGGTACGACCGCTCCGATACCGCCGCCTTCCCCCCCCGATCCAAGGGCGAGATAGGTCGTCGCCACCCACATCAGCGAGGCTGGCCGCGTGTCTCGGGCAGCCACCCGTTCCAGAAATGCCTCGAAGCCTCCGAGGACCTTCGCGGCACGCTGCTGAGCATCCGCATCGACTTTCGAGCCCCCTCCACCGATGGCCTCCAACTGTTGCTGCAGATCGCGCCCCATCTTCACGTACGTTTCGGTGACGTTGACGCCGGTGCCAGCGACTTTCTCGAGCAGCCCCATGGCCTTCTGGGCTTCTTCAAGCCGGTTCGATTGGATGAAATAATTGAGGCTCGTTCTCAATGCATCCCCCGCCAGGGTTCCGGACGTGAACGCCTCGGAGGCCCCCTGCACGCCACCGGTCACCAGCGTCCAAGGCCCATACACCGGGTTCTCGAGGATGGACGCGACTGTTTCACGATTCTCGGCTTCGATCGCGATCTGACAACGCGCAAGAGCGGCGGCGAGCACGACAGAGCCAAGGGGATTGTTCGCTGCAAAGACGGCTGAAGCCGACGGATCCTTCGACAGGATCGCAAGACCCTCGTCGATGGCTGCCGTCGTTTGCTGAATCCATGTCGCAAGCACGTCCGCCGCTGGCCGGTCAGCGGCATCGGCTCGTCGACTCTCGACGATCTCTCGCCAGAGCGCTCCCCCCCCTCGCAGCAGGACCTCCGCGCGCCTGGGCTGGGCTGCAGGCACTAGCGCCAACAACTCGAGTATTTTCTTCGCGTCACGAGCCTCGGTGGCCCCCGCGATCGACACGATCATCGCGTCGACGCTCGTAGGATCCTCGGGCCAGATCTTGACGATCTGGTCAGCGATCGCAGCTGATTTTTGACGGTCCTCAGCGGCCGATGGGCCACCCTTCTTGGCGAGCGACTGAAGACTCGCCATCGCAATCCTGGCAGCCTGTTGACTGCCGGGTGCGTTCGGCTGATTCACGAGTAACTCGGAGCCAACTTCTGCGGCCTTGGCAAATTCTCCCGCGTCATAAAGAA
>JBJTBB010000157.1:0-8505 GCA_046091125.1 Planctomycetaceae bacterium | reverse complement strand
CCTCGAACGTCGCCTCGAATCGCTCGATTTACCTCCCGAAAAAGGGTAATGTGCTCGTCTGAATCGGGGTTTGCGTCTGCCAGACCCCGGCGAGTCCCCGGGAGTCCACCATGCGGATTGCGGTCGGCAGTGACCATCGTGGGGTCGAGGCCCGCCTGCGTGTTGTCGCGCTTCTCGAGCGTTTGGGTCACCAGGTGACCGACTGCGGAATCGCCGGAAGCGAACCGGTGGATTATCCGGACATCGCGGCCGACGTGGCCTGCCGCGTGGCCTCCGGTTCGGCTGATCGCGGGGTGCTGTTGTGCTGTACGGGCGTCGGGATGGCGATTGCCGCAAACAAGGTGCCCGGTATTCGCGCCGCCACGTGTCACGACGTGGTGACCGCGGAGATGTGTCGCCGTCACAACGACTTGAACGTTTTGTGCCTCTCGGCCGAACTGATCGGTTCGGACCTGCAGGACAAGATGATTCGCACCTGGCTCTCGACGGCATTCGAGGGCGGCAGGCACGCCCGCAGAGTGGACAAGATCGCCGCCCTGGAACGGACGTCTTGCGGGAAGGATGCAGGCGGCAACGGTCGCTGACCCCTTCGCCCCGGACGACCCGGAGGCATACGGAAAACGGGCTGGCCCGGTGGAAAACGGCGACTCGACGCATCGTATCGATCGTTCCACCGAATCCGGGTCGCCGAGTTGGAAAACGATCGAAAAAAGCGTTGAACCGGCGGGAAACCTGAGTATCGTCGGACGGAGTGGAGGGAGGAAAGCGTCCCCCGCCCCACCAGTTCCCGAGGATCTCTCCGCCATGTCGTTCGGCCATTTCGTCGGCCCCCGCACGCCGGATCCAGAAGAGGTGGAATGTCTGCTCCGCAATGCGGAGTTGCGGGATGCTATCGAGCCGTTTCTCGACGAATCGATCGAGGAGATCGACTTCCGTTCGCTGCCGACTCCCGTTGAAAACCAGTATCTGGAATCGATGTTGGCCTGGGAGCGTGCATCACTTTTGCCGGTGTCCCACTGGGTCACTCCACCTCTCATTCTTCCTCCGGCACACTCGCTCGACGACGGATCGCTTCGACAGGAGTTGTGGCAACTGATCGAGCGTCTCTTCGAGATGCGAGTCGTGCTGGACTTCACCGACCATCTTTCTGATCGCGATCTCTATGCGCTCATCCGACGCGACATCCTGCCGACTCCCATCAAACGCGTCGATCTGCCCGACAATTACTTCCACTGGGATTGCAGCGCAAGTGAAAGTGGAGACCTGACCTCCTGGCTCGCCTACTACGCCAGTGACGACGAACGCGAGGAGTGGGCGGTGGCCGAAGGCCGTGATCCTCCTCCGCGGCTTGTCCCAGCCTATCCACGGGCTCTTCCGACCGCCCCGGTCTGACTCACTGCGGCACCAGGTCCTCATCGCCACGGTGAGGACCCGATATCGGGGAGAATGTCTCCGCCGGTACCTGGAACGGCGAAGATTTACCCGGATGGGGAACGGTTCACCGGCCCCAGGAATTGAGGCATCGCTCCTTCAGCCGGCAGATCAGGATTCGACGTCGGCCGTGTTGGCGGCACACCGCTTGCTCCCATCCTCTGGCCGACCCTGTCCCGTTCGCCGTCCGAGCCGGGAATCGATTTCGAGCCACGTACCAACAGCTCACGAAAAGGCCATGATCGCTCCCGATCGCACCCGCGCGCTCCGGCCCGCAAGCCGAGGGTTCACGCTCGTTGACCTGCTCGGCGTGATCGCCAGCATGGGTGTACTCGTCGGAATGCTGCTGCCCGCGGTGCAGTCGGCCCGCGAGGCGGCCCGACGGAGTTCGTGCTCCAACAACTGCCGCCAGTTGGCGATCGCCATTCAAGGCTTCGCTTCCGCGAGGGCGAGCTATCCGCCAAGCATGCTCCACACGCCAGGCACCACGTTTGTCAGCAACTACGGATCCTGGTCAATCCACGGTCGAATCCTGCCGTTCATCGAGGAGTCTTCGGCGGCCTCGCGAGTGAATCTCGAACAGGCCTGGGATGACGGATTCACGACCGGTTCGCCCGATCCGTCCAAGAATTGGGCGACGGTCGGAAAAACGCGGATTCGCTCGTTCTTCTGTCCGAGCGACATTAACGGTGTGTTTCGCACGAAAAACGGGGTCGACTATGTTTTCCCACACACCTACGGCTTCAATCACGGCACGTGGTTCGTCTACGATCCTGCAACCGGTGTCGGTGGCGATGGCAGCTTCCATCCGAATTCGCGGTTCCTTCCGTCGTCCTTTTCCGACGGCCTGTCGAGGACCCTCTGTCTGTCGGAAGTGAAGGCCTTCACACCGGACGTACGCACCACGGCCGATCCCGGTCCGACCCCGCCTGCCGACCCGGCAGGCGTGAGCGGCATGAGTGCCGGAGGTGATGCGAAGTTGGGCGCGACGACCAACGACTGCACCGGCCACACGGAGTGGCCCGATGGCCGAGTCCATCATTCCGGCTTCACGACCGTGTTCGTGCCGAACACTCCGGTGCCCCACGTCTCTGGCGGCTCGACACACGACATCAACATCAATTCGCGTCAGGAAGGTTCGAGTGCGACCCAGCGGACCTACGCGGCCATCACGTCCCGCAGCCACCACCGGCGGGCGGTGAACGTGGCTATGATGGATGGATCGACGATCACGATCGCCGACTCGATCGATCTGGCCGTATGGCGGGCCCTCTCGACGAGGGCGGGTGGCGAAACGACGAACTTCAAGTGAGACACGACTGCGGTTCACACGGCTCATGCGCCGGGTAACCCCTGGGGGTAGTGATGCGAACGATCCCATCGTTGATCAGATTCCTTTGGCTCGCAGTTGCTCTGGTCGCAGGACCGGTCGCGGCTGCGAGCGAGGCACTCGATGCCTCCATCGCGAGGGCTACGGCCTTCATGGTGGACGTCGCCCAGGGAGACGACGGCTCCTTCGCTCCCCAGGTGGGTCCGGCAGTGACGGCACTTGCCGTGACGTCGCTCGTCGAATCAGGTAGCGCGTGCGATCATGAGGCCGTACGAATGGGGCTCGAGTACCTGCTCACCTTCCGACAGGCGGACGGTGGCATCCACGCTCCTGACTCACCCGTCGCCAACTACGAGACCTCGATCGCACTGGTCGCGCTTGCGGCCTGCAACACCGACGGCCGGCACGACGAGGTGATCGCGGCCGCCGAGCGGTTCGTGAAGGGACTGCAGTGGGACGACGGCGAGAAGACCGGCCCCGATGATCCCGCGTACGGCGGCGCCGGCTACGGCCGCAAGAAGCGGCCTGACCTCTCGAACACCTCGTTCTTCGTGGAGGCGCTTCAGTCGATCGGCCGCGGGCCGGACGACCCGGCGATCAAACGGGCGCTCGTGTTCGTCCTACGAACACAGAATCTCGAGGGTCCCGACAATCCGCTCCCGGTCGCCGCCAAGAACCCGGATGGGGGCTTTTACTACACGCCCGCCGCCGGCGGCGAGAGCCAGGCCGGCGCGACGCCGGACGGCGGCCTTCGCAGTTACTCCTCGATGACCTACGCCGGCCTCAAGAGCATGATCTTCGCGGGCCTCACAAAGGAAGACGCGAGGGTTCAGGCGGCGCTCAGGTGGCTTCAACGCCACTACACGTTCGAGGAAAACCCGGGGCTCGGGGACTCCGGTCTCTACTACTACTATCAAGCTGCAGCGAAGGCGCTCGAGGCCTTCGGGGAGGACACGTTCACCGACAAGAGCGGTGTGGCCCACGATTGGCGAGAGGAACTTTCCGCCGCGATCGTCAAGCGCCAACAACCGGATGGCTCGTGGGTCAACGATAACGCGCGATGGATGGAAGGCGATCCTGCGATCGTCACGAGTTATGCACTCATGGCCCTCTCGCGCTGCCGGCGTCCGGCAAACTGACCCCAGAACGAACCGATCAATCCTTCAGATCGAAGAGCCGTTTGAGTGCCTCAAGAAGGCCGTGCGGCTGGTCGGAAAAACTCTCGCTTCGCAGCGTCGCCAGAGGTGGATGGAGCAGTTTGGCCGCGTAGCGGCCGAAAGCCTGTCGGATTTCGGCCCGCTCCGCCTCACCAAGTGAAGGCAGCCGTCGGAACAGCCGCTCGAGTTCCGCCTCTCCCGTTTCGTTCCAGCCGGCCCGCAGTCGCTCGATGACCGGCCCGGAGTGGCGGTGGTGCAGGTCCGCCATGAATCGCCTCGTTTCCTCTTCGACGATCGCCGTGGCGGCTGGAATCTCCCGCTGACGGCTTCGACGGTTCGCTTCGCAAGCGGCCGCCAGGTCTTCGATCGAATAGAGCCACACGCCCGGGCGCTCGCCGATCGACGGTTCGAAGTCGCGGGGAACGGCGAGGTCGAGCACCACCAGCGGGCGTCCACCGCGTCGCGACTGCGAGCGGGCGAACAGCTCTGGCAGGACCACAGGCTCACTCGCTCCGGTCGTCGAGACAACGAGATCCGCACGGGTGAGCTGCTCTTCGAGGCTCTCGAACCCATCGCAGGACACACCCAGCCGCTCCGCAAGCGACTCGGCCCGACCACGACTGCGATTGAGCAGCACGATGTCGCGCGCACCAGCCGCGCGGAGATACCGCAGGGTCTCGGAAGCCATCTTACCCGCGCCGAGCAGCAGCACCCGTTTGTCGTCGAATCGCTCGAACACCCCGCTCGCGAAATCCGCCACGGCCACGCTTGGAATCGACAGCCGCTCGCGACCGATGGACGTCTCACTCGCCACCCGCTTCGCGGTTCGCAGCGCGGACTGAAACATCTCAGACGTCAGTGGACCGGTCGCCTTCGTGTCGCGGGCCAGCGCCCAGGCCTGCTTGACCTGCGCCACGATCTGCGGCTCTCCGAGCACCATGCTGTCCAACCCGCTGGCCACGGAAAAGAGATGTCGCACGACGCCCTCGTCGACCCGGCCGTGCAGGACCTTCGCCAGATCCCGGACATCCAGACCACGACACTCTGCGAGAAACGACACCAGCTCATCCCGTGCGGGGGGTGCCGCTTCCCGCTCTCCAGCCGTGTACAGCTCCACGCGGTTGCAGGTGGAAAGCAGCACGATTTCGCGACCGGGAAACCGATTGCGAAACTGGCGGATCGCCTCGACGGCCTGTTCAGCCGAGAAGGCCAGCCTCTCACGCAGGGCCAGTGGCACGGTGTGGTGCGTCGCACCGACCAGCGCGAGCGTCATGCGCCACCCTCCCGTGTCCGCGTCATGAGCGGGATCACTTCGGAAGATTCTCCGCTGGAAGGGGGAACGCCATGCCTGGTGGGCGCCGAGAGCCCCCAGAGGATCGATGCTGAGACAACGATCGCACTGACGAGCGACAACCAGGCGGTCGTCCGAGAACCGTCCGGCCTGCTGGACGTGATCCTCGCGGCCACCGTCGCGACCACCAGCCAGGTGACGACGAGCCCCATGCGGAGGACGACCGGATCGTTCCAGCGAACGGTCTCGACCAGTCCCAGTCGTCGATTCACGGCATTCAGCACGATCCCCGAAAGAAATCCCGCCGCAGCCGTCCAGGCGGCGACGCTCCCGGTGCGACGGCACGCGTCCGCGAGCTTTTCGAGACTCGGCATACGGAATCCCTTGGCCGGCGATGCCTTGCGGGCGAGTCTCCCCGCCTGGATGAGCCACATCGCACCGGCCACCCCGCCGAGAGACACCGCCACGCTCATCACGAGATTGAACCCTCCGTGGACAATCCCCCAGAACTGCGTGGCGGGACTCTGGGGAACAGGATCCTTGCTCGAGTAATGCGCAGCGGCGATCAAGCCAAGCACCAACGGGAGCAGGAACAGACCGACCGGCGTTCGCGGGTTGGCGACCGCGAGCCACAGGTAGCCGGCCGCCAAGACGAGCGCCGCAACGAGAAAGAAATCGAAGCCGCTCGAGAGAGGAAGCTGCGGCTCATTGGCAGCCCGCCAAACGAGGAACAGCGCGTGTGCCAGAACGCCGGCCGCGGCGAACGCGAACATCGCCATGCCACGGATCGACGAACGGAACAGGGGCCGAGAAGCCTCGCAGGCCAGCGCCACCGCGTAACTCGCGGCGAAGCAGACGACCGAAATGCCCGCCACGAACTGGGTCATGAGTCATTCCATCTCAGGAAGCCGCTTCGATCATACTACAGCGGACACCGGTTGGCGGGCTCGGGACGCGCCGAAGCCGTCGATGGGGTGTCTTTTCCGATCCCCTCGGACCCAGCCCCGCCTCGCTCCCCGGCGGGATACACGGCCCTCGTGCATCCGTCACGAGCGAGCGACCGCCCTCGTCTGCCCGCGGATATGGCGAACGAAAGGGTCGCGGAGGGAATCTATAATCCGCCCATGACTGAATCGTCTCCCCGTCGACGCTGGCAAGACTCGCTCGTGATGCGGGCCTGTCGCCTCGAGCCGAATCCACGGACGCCCGTCTGGCTCATGCGACAAGCCGGTCGGTATCTGCCGGAATACCGGCAGGTGCGGGACAAGGTGAGCTTCATGGATCTCTGCCGCACGCCTTCACTGGCCGCGGAGGTCATGGTCGCCACGGTCGAGCGGCTCGGTGTCGATGCGGCGATCATCTTCAGCGATCTTTTGCCGATCCTGGTGCCGATGGGCATGGATCTCGAGTTTTCAGCCGGCGAGGGGCCGGTGATTCACAACCCCCTACGGGAGCCTGCGGACGAGCGACGGCTCGTGGAACTCGTCGACGTCGATCCTTTGGGATTCGTTTTCGACTGTGTCCGATGCACCCGTGCGTCGCTGGACGAGACACTGCCGGTGATCGGTTTCGCCGGAGCTCCATTCACGCTCGCCGGCTACTGCATCGAGGGCGGCACCAGCCGCGCCTGGCTCCACACGAAGTCATTCATGTATCGGGATGAATCCGCCTGGCACGCGGTGATGGGGAAGCTTGCCAGGGCCGTCAGTCGTTACCTCGTGGCCCAGTTCGAGGCTGGCGCACAAATCGTCCAACTGTTCGACAGCTGGGTTGGCTGCCTGTCGCCCGAGGACTACCGTCGCTACGTCCTCCCCCATTCACGAGAAGCCATGCGCGAACCAGCCCGACTGGGCCCCGTGATCCACTTCGCCACTGGCAACCCCGCACTCCTACCCCTGCTCAAGGAGGCCGGCGGAACGGTGATTGGCGTGGACTGGCGGATCGGACTCTCGGACGCCTGGCGGATGATCGGCCCCGATCGCGGGCTCCAGGGCACTCTCGACCCGGCGGTGCTTCTCTCAGACGAACGAATGATTCGACAGCGGACCAGGGAGGTACTCGGCGAGGCGGCGGGGCGACCAGGGCACATCTTCAACCTCGGTCATGGGATCCTGCCGCAGACTCCCGTGGAAAACGTTCTGGCCCTCGTGGCCGCCGTGAAGGAAGGCCTGGCCTGACGGCCGGCTCCTTCCGTCGGTGGGCCACCGCGTGTCGTAAACCGTGAAAATCCGGTATCACGCGAGCGCTCGCTGTCACGCCCGACCGCGTGCGCGATACACTGCCGTGCTTCTCTCCGCGGCCGGTCGCTGCACCACGATTCCCTCGAAAGACCTGCATGACGAGCCTTGCCGACCGCCTCAGTCACCTCTTCCCAAAGGGAGAATTCGAACGATCTGACAAGATCGCCCAACGGGTTCGGATTACCTGTCCTCGCGTCGGCATCGTGAAGGCGAGCGTGACGATGGAAGGCGGCGAGCCCTGCGAGGTCGAGGTCGAGCTTTCGGCTGGAAGGCGCGGCGGCATGACGCTCGAGTCCCGTTCCTCCAGCCAGCTCGGTCGCCGAGGAACACCCTGCGCGGCGTTGGCAGCCGTGCTGAAGGAGGTCGACCGCCGAGAACTGTTCTCGATCGTGGCCGACCATACGCCGATCGTCTTGCAATGCGTCGCCGACGAGAGCCCGTCCGATGCAAACGTGTCCGACCATCCGGCCGAGGACGAGCCGGAAGTCGTGGAGCGGCCGAGCCGCCAGCGTGCCCGCGCCGGAAAGCGCGACGACTCGGAATCGGGCGAATCATCCGGCGATGAAACGGCGATCCGAGCGACGGCGCTACGGGGCCGATCCGCGGCTCATCAGATCTCCACTGCGGTTCCTCAGACCCACCAGCGCCAGCCGGCCTGGGCGGTCGAACTCGACGACCGTCGACGGCTGGTGGAGCCGGTCATCCGCAGCCGTGGCGTCAGTCTCCCGATCACGAGAAGGGATTCGGGGGGCCTCGTCTTCGTCCTCGAACTCTCCGGAGGACTCGACTCTCGCATCGTGCAACTGGCGGTGGCCAGACTGCAGACGGATGTGACCGGCGGGACGACCGGCAGGCTGCGTCCCGCATCGATTCTGCTGGAACGCCTCGACGAGTTGGAGCCGGACGAGCGGGAGTGCGTGGCGAGGCTGCTTGGCAGCCAGCCCGTCACGGCAGCTGGACGACCATCGACTCGTTCGTCGGCGGAGTCGGACGCCTCGACAGGTGTCCCTGACGAATCGACGGCGGAACGGAGCATCTCGCGGATCACGCTCAGCC
>JBJTBB010000156.1:0-7409 GCA_046091125.1 Planctomycetaceae bacterium | reverse complement strand
CGGGCCACACGTTCGCGAGTACGTCCAGCCAGCCGTCGCCATCGACGTCGTGGACGAACGTGATGAACTTGTTGGAATACTTGTTTGGATCGAAGTCCTCCGGTGGATAAATTTCGTGCCGCGACGTAAACCCGGGGCCCGAGTACCAGTAGGGGCCGTATACAGCATCCACTTGGCCATCCTTGTCAAAATCGCCGAGGCCCGCGCCTTCCGCATGGAACTTGTTGGTGAGCGTCGTTTTCGAAAAGGTCACGGTGGCGGGCTCGGCGGCTGTGGTCGCCGAGGACGGGGCGACGACGGACAACATCGTTATCACGATCAGTGTGCGCATGGACTGCTCCCGGTTGCCTGAATGGCCCTTGTGAAACCCACACTTACTCTACCCAACTCGTTCCCGCCTGGGACATCCGGCGAAATGTTTCATTGTTTTGAGGCTGGTGGCGTCGGCGGGGTTGCCTGTGCGTCACTCTACGGATCCGCTGACTCGGTCCATGGATTTTTTCCTCCGGAGAACGCCCGCCGTGCGAATACACTCACACGGGATCCTGGTCTCGATCGCGTGCGGGATTGCGTTCGGCGGCGGGTAAGACGCCCAGGACATGCGATTCACTCTCGTGACCCGCGCGGCCGTGCAGCCTCTTTCCCTCCACGCGTGGCAGATCATCGAGGCTCTGGAATCACAGGAAAACCTTCGCGGCTCGGAGAGATGGCGTGAATCACATGACGTTACGACGGATCCGACGATTGGTCACGACGGCGCTGTGTGTTACCGCCGGCCAGATCGCAGCGTTTCTCCGCGTCAGCGACATCCACGCAGCGATCGCTCCTGAGGATCTCCCGAGGTTCGAACTGCGGCTGCGTGTCACGAGCGTCGGCGGCGAAGCACCCCAGGGACGCACCTTCACGTATTCCTTTGGCGTGAAGGAAAACAGCCGTACAGCGACGGGAAATGACTGGGGTGACTGGATCGGATTCGACGACGCCGATGCCCGTCACGTGACCGGTCCGCACTACTATCCGAACACCTATCTACAACAACCGCCCGCCGTCATCCGGCTGGACATCACCGGAGTCGTCGACCCGACATCCGTCGAAGGCGAGGCACGATTCGCAACCGACGGTGCGTCCCACGCGTTCGCAGCGGAGCTGTTCTCGGGCGCACTCGGGCTTCTGATCTGGAGGGAGCCGGATGGATCACCTCGCATCGAGACGATGACGCAGTTCAACCGACGAATCTGGGCCGCCATGGCGAGCGGTGTCAAAGCTGATGCCCCACGGCCGAGATTCTTTCCGATCATCGATCGCTTCATCACTGGTGATGGAGACCGCATCGGCCTTACAGAGGGACTTCGCGAGCTCTCGAGAGCAGGCTACAGCGCGATCATGGTCAATCCGTCGAAGCACTACCGCGAGGCGTGGCTCGCCGCCGGGGCCACTCGCACCGCCGGGGCCGTCTACAACCCTCCTGGCTATGCATTCGACCATGACCCGGCCATCGACACGCAGGCGATCGAAACTTGGGCGGCGCAGCAGGCGGATCCCTTCGTGCAGGCTGGCTTTGCGCGGACGGAGATGGCCGCTTACGCCATGTCGGATGAACCTGGCTGGTATTTTCCGGCCGCCTTCAAACCGCTCGTGGAAAACCCCAAGGCGCTCGCCCGTTTCCATGCGTACCTCGAGAAGCAGGGGCTCACGCCGGCGGATCTCGGGGCAGCATCGTGGGATGACGTCCGGCCGCTCGGCCGCAGCAAAGCGGTTCCCCTGCCGTCCCGCCGGCTCTTCTACTGGACGATGCGGTTCTTCTCTTGGGATTCAAGCCGCCATTTCGCGGAGTGCACCCGCGCGCTCGAGAGGGCGTTCTACCCTGGCATGCCGATTTTCACGAACTGGAACTTTTTCGCGGGACGCTCGTACGTACCGGGGCCCGTCGCCAACAACACTGCGAAAACCGATCCCGATGCCGCGATGGGCGGGCATGACTGGTTTGAATTCGGCCGCATGCGCGGCGGAACGATGCTCTGGACGGAGGACTGGTTCGGCGACAATCTCGCCTATCAGTGGAGCTACTACTGCTCACGGCTGCGAAGCGCAGCACACAAGGGGGGCATCGAGTTCGGCGGATACATCGTTCCGCGAACGGCGGGCCAACGCCGCGGCGGCCTGCTCCAAAAAAACCTCGCGATCGTCGCGCACGGCGGAAAGACGATCAAGAACTTCGTTTTCGGGCCTGAATACAACTTCCCAGGCAATTGCTACTCGCAAAACACGAAGGTGCTCGGGCTTCTGCCGGAGGCCTACGGCATGATTGCCCGAGCCGAGGATTTGCTCTGGCCCGGACGGCCGAGGCCGGCGCAGGTGGCGATTCTGTTTCCGCGGTCGGCCCAGATGTGGGATGCCCGTGATCAGGCGATTCCGAACGGTGTTCCTGACGATGCCACGCACGTCAACCTCAATGCCCGCACCGTGGATTACTTGTGTGAGGTCTACAACCTGTATCTCGCCTTGATGCACTCGAACATCCCCTGCGATTTCGTCGACGAGGACGATCTCGATGCCGACGACCTCGCCGCCTACAAACTGCTCTACGTCACCGCACCCAACGTGCCGAGCGAGCGGCAGCGTGGCCTGCTCGAGTGGGTGCGCGCGGGAGGGCAGATTGTGATGACCTGCGGCGCGCTGACACGCGACCGATATGATGAGCCCGATTACACTTTTCGTGACGCCGTCGGTCTGCCGCCTGCGGAATCTGATGATGGCGTACGCCTTCTGATTCCCGATCTTCGTGCGGTCGATTCCGTTGGCTCGCTGATGCTCGATGGAGCGGAGCCAGTTGCCGCAATCGGTCGACGCGAGAAACCGCAGCAACCCGACAGCCCGCTCGATTCGCTGTTCGACGACGGCACCGCCGCCCAGCTTGTACGGAAGGTCGGCCGCGGTCACGTCACCCACTGGACTTTCTTTCCTGGCCTTTCCTACGCTCGGACGGCATCGCATGGCGGTCCAGAGGCGCTGCCGGAAGGCTGGAGCGAGTCACTCCGGAATTTCGTGACCGCGCCTACTGGTGTTGCCGGCGTTTCGCCGCCGGTCTCGGTCTCGCCGGCGATGGTCGAGGCACCACTGCTCGAGTCCGAACACGGTATCGCGGTCACCGTCTTCAACTGGACGAACGCACCGCTCGACTCGGTGACCGTTGCCGTTCGCACTGGACGAACCGTCCGCTCGGCGTCATCCGTTCTTCGGGGCTCGCTTGCAATCTCTGCGACGGACGGCGTGGTGACGGTGCGCCTGCCAGTGGATTCCGTCGATGTGGTGCTGCTCACTCCCTGACCAACGGCTCACGCCCGGCTCGCAACGATGCTCGGCGGTCTCACCCGGCGGGGGCGACAAGCGCTCGCCATGTCAGCTGGACACATCGGAGCGGCGATGCGATAGTTCGGGCGGCTTCTCGGCAGGGTTTTCGTTGTCGCATGCCGTATGAGGAGGGGTGAACATGCATCCTTTGATGATTGTGGCGATCGTCATCGTCGCTGGCGCAGCGGCATCGACCGATGTGAGATCGCGATCGACCGCCCAATCCGATTCGGGCGAGACCATTGGGGTGCGCGGGCAGGTCGAGGTGCGGGCCGATGGTACCGACAGGGAGGATGGCGACACGGCCACACCAAACGATGAAGCTGCGATCGTGGAGAAACAGGTTGAGGCGGCGAGGAAGGCGGCGCAGCAGCACGCCGAGGCAACTCGGGACGCGATTCAGCGGCTTATGGAGCAGATACACAAGGGCACGGGCGGGCAGCTGCCGCAAGCTCGCGGTGTATTCGGATTTCGGGGAAGCATCACGATCATCGGACCCGACGGTGTCGATCGCACGCAAACCTTCGACCGAGTAGGCGATGGTGGGGATCGCTTTGCGGACCTTTGGCAGCTCGTCGAGAAGGCGATCCAGGCAGCGGGTGCCGAAGTGCCCGATGACGTCCGGAACATGCTCAATAAGGCACCCCCACCACCGGAACCGGTGCGGAATTCGGACAATCCCCGCCAGGCTCTCGACGTCTCTGAAATCGCAGAAAAGCTCGATCGGATTCTCGATCGACTCGAGAAAATTGAGGCCGACGTGAAGGCGATCAAGGCAACTCGTCCCGAGGCGGAATGAGCCAGGGGGCATGGGATCGAACCCAGTACACGCTGTCCACGATACGATGAGTCTCGCGGACAACGCGGGATTTGGCGGTGAGCACCGATCCCCTCGGTCCGACTCGAGATGCTCGCCTCCTCAGGGGCTGGGACACGTCAGCGAGTCGACATCGGCACGCGTAGGACATCCCAATCGGCCGCCGAAGCGAGCACATTTGAGCGCCGCCGCCGTGCAGGCGAAGCGGGCGGCCGACTTAACCGATCGGCCCTCGACGATCGCCAGCGCAAACGCGCCATGAAACACGTCTCCAGCCGCAAGTGTGTCGACGACCTCGATCCGAGGCGAGGGCTCATGCCGAACCGTGCCCTCGTCAATCCAGGTGTAGCCATCCGCGCCGCAGGTCGCGCCCACATGACCAGCATGCCAGTCGGCCACCGAGTGCAAACCGGCGGGTACGTCTGACAGACCCGTCAGAGCACGCAAGCCAGCGTCGGAGAAGATCGCGTAGTCTGCCAGCGGTACGAGACGTCGTAGGATCGCGGGAGGCGCCACGTCCCCATCGATCATCGTGGGCACGCCCATCCTCCGAGCGGCGAGCAACGCCATCTCCGCAGCCTCGGGCCAGCGGACGTCGCAATGCACGATTTCCGCATCGGCGATCATATCGACCGGCAGCCAATCGGTCGTTGCATCGAGTCCGGGATCGTGAAATGGCACGACCAGTCGTCGTCCCGTGTGGTCGACGACGACCGTCGCCTGCGACGTGCGTCCACCCGGGACGACCCGCATCGACGAGACATCCAGTCCAGCGGCGGCCAGCGACCCGCTGGCAAACGCGCCATCGTCATCGTCGCCCACTCGACCCCAGACAGCCGCCGTTCCGCCCAGCTGCACGAAGGCGCATGCCGCCGACACGGCCATGCCATCGGCGATTCGGCACATGGCGTCGGCAAGAACCTTTGCCGGTAGTGAGGGCACTTCCTTGACGCGAAAGATCCCTGTGACACAGACGCCGCCAACGGCGATCATGGTTGGGCGATCGGAGTCCATGAGAGTTCCGTCAGGAGTAGCTCAACGGCCGGACGGCAGTATCCCTCCCAACATCCCCTGTACAAGGCTCGACGGCTCGGGCTCGGTCGATCCGAATGGTCAAGCGGCCACTCTCCACCGACCCAGGCCGGGAGCCGATCGGTGATCGATCCTGACGTGCGGCAGCCCGTCGAGGAGGATCACGAAACGCCTGGCGACTGTCTTCCAGAGCAGAGTACAGTGCCGTTGGGACATCCTGATGGAGAATCGTTCATGAAGCCTCTGTTTTGTCGCATCCTCCTCTTCCTGTTCGCCTGGTGGGCGACCGCTTCCGTCGCCATAACCGCTGAGCGGCGCGTGGCGATCACTGCCGAAACCAAAGCGACTGACGTCAACCGCTACTTCTCCCTGCTCGCCCACGGGCCGACGAAAAAGTTTTACGCCGTCCCCAACTCGAAGGCCGTCGTGGTTGTAGCCACCCGCGATGGCACAGCAGACGCCTCGATGATCATCCACCTCTTCTCGTCCGAGGCCACGGCGGATGGCATCGCGAAATGGATCAACAATCAGCATTCGGACGCGATCTACCCGGACGTCCCGATGCCCATGCGGTCGGTCGCGGTGCCCGCGGACCGGTTCCACGCCACGGTGGGGCCCCCGTTGGATCACGAAGTCGGGGAGCAGGGCGACGAGTACGACCGGGTACGGGTCGAGTTCACGATCGATGCCTTCAAGGATGGCGATCTCGTGGTCGAGCCGTCGCGGGGCGGGTTCGACGCCTTCATTCGCACCAAGGAACGCACCAAGGGACCGAGCGTCGGCAGAGACTAGGTCGCGATCACGCTGCTGTGAGCCTGTCGCGGCAGTTCAGTTGCGGCGTCCGACAGATCTCTGGAGACCACTTCCATTCGTGCGAGAGACCTGTCCGATGTCGCCTCGCCCAGAATCCCGGATCCTCCTCTCGATGTCGGGCGGAGGTCATCGAAGGAAGCCTCTCGGATCTGAAGCGAGGATCGCATGTACCCCAATGATTCCCCGCCATTGACCCTCTCGATCCGTTCCGATTGGCCGCCGCTTGCCGAAGTGCCGTTTGCCAACCTATTCTTCGGCGGCGTGTTCTGTTGCAGCTCGCGAGCGACGAACTCACGGAAGGAACGACGCGCGGATAGGCTGGACGCTTTGCACACATGGGCTCGTGAGACCGGCCTATCCTTTAGTCGCGGTCAGCGATTTCACACCGGCACTCTTTGAAGCCGCACAACCTGAAAGGAATTCCCCAGTGCTTTTCGTCGTGATCATGCTGACTGTGGCGGTACGGGTGGCGATCGCTGTCGGGCAGTTGCCCCTGACGAATTTCATGCCGCTCACGGCGATCGCCTTCTCGAGTTCAGCGTGTCTGGACAGAGGACGCGACTGGCTCGTTCCGGTGTTCATGCTGTTTGCATCCGATGTGATCCTCAACATGCACTATGGCGAGGCTGCGATCGGATCGTGGACGGTCATCGCGATGCTGTGCCTCGCAATGTTCGCCCTGGCGGGCCGCTGGGTTACCGGGCGCAGATCGGTCCTGCTCACGGCCTGTGGAAGCGTCACCTGCACGCTCGTATTTTATGTGGTGTCGAATACGGTGAGCTATGCGGTCAATGCCGACTATCCACCGGGCTTTGTCGGCTGGGTGCAGGCGCTCACCGTCGGCTTACCGGGCTACCCTCCGACGTGGATGTTTCTCAGGAACTCGCTCATCGGCGACCTGTCGTACACACTTGTGCTCGTGTCGGTGTTGAGTTGGCAGAGGACCCGCGCAGGTTTGCCGGCGGTGCCGTTGTGGCCGGTGCGAGTTTTGGAGCCCGCATGACCGACGTTGCCGCAATGGTCGCGGCGTGCTGGCTGCGGAAAACACAGCCGGCCGGTGCGCTTGGGCGGCTCGAGGACGTCGTCTGCCAGTTGGCTCGCGTACAGGGGCGGGACAAGCCGTCGATGGACCGGATCGCCTGCCATGTCTTCTGCGGTGATCCCGGTGTCGCTCACCGGGGCATATCGGCCTACCCGCGGGAAGTGACGGCGCAGATGCTCGCGAACCTACGGGCCGGCGGTGCCGCCTCCGCCGTGCTCTGCCACGAACTGGGCATCCGGTTCGAAGCCTACGACGTAGGCGTCGATCACGACGCTCACGATCCGACCAGGGTCGGCCGTGGCACCCGCGATCTGCTGGTCGAGCCAGCGATGACGGACTGGGAAATGATGGCGG
>JBJTBB010000155.1:0-5322 GCA_046091125.1 Planctomycetaceae bacterium | reverse complement strand
CCACACCCGTTTCCGACGTGGTGCCACTGGCCGCGCACCATTGGAGCTTCGACGACGGCCCCGACTGGCACGACTCATCACCAGGTGCGGAAGCTCCCTCGATCACCGCGGACATATCGGGGGGGGCCGACGCGCGCTCGTCGACAGGCGATCCACTGCCGTTCGTGTCCGGCACGCAACGCATGGGCATCGATGTCGCCGCGGCCGGCCAGCCGCTTATCCTCGACACCGACATCCGGTCGAGTGTCTCCGGGCCCTTTACGGTCTCCTTCTGGGTGCGGACGACCGCGAGTGGTGATTCGTCAGCGGGTGCCGCGCCGGCCGTCATGGGTACGTCCGCTCTTGGTATCGGCGCAATCGATGACGCGGGGCGAATCGGAGTCGCCGTTGGTACACGGTGGTTGGCGGCTTCTCAACACCCCATCAACGACGGTCAGTGGCACTTTGTTTCGATCGCTCGCAAAGCCGGAAGAGGTCGCACCGAGGTCATTGTTGACGGCGGTACGGCATCCATCGGGTCCCGGATGGCCTTGCCGCCCGACCTGCCCTTGACGATGATCGGCGGTCGTTCCGGGAGTTCTGTCGCCTTCCCGGGGCAGCTCGATCAGATTTCGATCTTCAGGAGCAGGCTCTCGCGTACGGCGCTTGCGGCGGTGCGTGAGAATCATTCGCCGAAGACATGGGGCATCACAGCCACCGGCACGGCTGGACGCGAGTTCCACACCGCGAGCGTTCTCGTGTCGGCGCATGACGTCGAAGGCGACCCCCTTCGGATACGGCGCTTTACGCAGCCCGCCCACGGCCGGGCGAGGCACTTGGGCGATGGTTCATTCGTCATCACGCCGGAAGGGGGATTCGTGGGGCGGGATCGAATGACCGTCATGGTCGACGATGGCCGAGGAGGCCTGTGCAGATCGACGATCGACATCGATGTCCTGCCTGCTCCGTCAGCCGGGCGGCGTGCGGCGGCGTTTGTCGACTTCACCCCAGTCGTGGCTGGTGGCGAGGTGCTCCGCACCCAATCATCGTGGCGGGTGCCCAGGGCCATCGACTTCGATCGTGATGGCCGGTTGGATCTCGTGGTTGCGGCTGACCGAGGCCTCACCTTCTACCGTAACGTCTGCGATGTTGGTCGCGCTGACTTCGCCGCTGGCGTGCCGGTGCTCGCGGGCGGTGAGCCGATTCATACAGCCGACTACGCCGCCCTCGCGCTCGCCGACATGACTGGAGACGGGCGGCCCGACATCATCCTGCCTGATGCGACCAGTGCCTTGCAGGTCTATGCGAACACATCCACTTCGACGGGCATGATGACGTTCGCGCTCGCGACTCCGCTCACGGACGATCAGGGTGAGCCGTTCGTCGTCCCTGACCAGCGATTCGATGTCGGTGACTACGACAACGACGGCCTGCCCGACATCGTCGTAGGGGCCTTTGCGGGCGACGTGCTTTTCTTCGCGAATCGAGGAATGGCGGGCCGGCCGCAGATCACCCGGGACGGTATCACACTCCTGAGCGAAGCCTATAACCTGTTTCCGAGGATCGTCGACGTCTCACGAAATGGCGTGCCCGATCTGGTCTTGGGCGTGAACTGGGGGACGGTGCGGAGTTGGCTCGACCCAGTTCTGCACGGTGGCGTTCTTGCTGACGCGCCGTTGTGGCAACTGGCGATCACCGATGGCTTCGGGAGTGAGCCCGATTTGCACGCGCTCACAGACGGTCCCGTCGTTGATGTCGCCGACGTCGATGGTGACGGGGTAGTCGATCTCTTGATCGGCGGCCAGTTGGTGGGTGAGTCCATCTACTGTGCGCGCGGTCGAGCCTGGAGCTTGAAGGAGGAGCTCCGAGTTCTGGGCTCGGTGTTGCGGGACCATCCAACCGGGCTGGGGGCGGCACTCGATGCGGATGACGGTCGCCTGCTCTCGAGCGTGCGGGCGTCACTGCGACGTATCGTCGACATCGTCAAGATGGCCCGTCCGGAAGATCGTGCCGAGCTCTGGTCGGCATATGCCGATCACGTGCGGAGGTTCGCTCGCTTGCGGATGGATCGACCTGTCCAAGTCGCAACGGAGCACCATCTGCCTGGAATCATCGCCCAGTATGCCGTCACGGCCGGGCACATCCTGCCGGATACACCCACACAGCGGGCCGCGATCGCCGACCTGTTCGGCATGAAGGGGCAACGACGGCAGCTCTACGTCAACTTCCGGCTTGTCGTGGGGGACAACATTCGCGCATCGAGCGGCCAATTGGCCAGCCTTCTCAGTTTTATGAGGCATCATCCCCGGGCGGCCTTCCCCGACGACATCCTGACGATCGACAACCTCTTCGGTGACGGTCCAGGCGGTCTCGTGGAGCTTTTCACCGGTGGCAAGAACACATTCGGTGATCCGACCGGGGCGCCATCGGACGAATGGCCCGATGATGTCCGCGCGGCACTCGCGGCCGCCAAACCCGGCAATCCGACTGCGGGCGACGTGTTCACCTTCGTTGTCGGCCATGAGGCCACCCACTCGCTCGACGCCTACGTGCGCGGGCGGCCCAACCCGGATCTCTCCCGCCGTTGGGGGCAGATGCTCTGCCATGCCGCCGGCGACGATGTGGTCGCGGGCTTGGATGGGTGGATCGACTGGAGCGCGACGCAGGCCCACTTTCGCGAGCGCGGATTCTGGGACGGGGCGAGCGAAAACTGGAACGCCTCTTGGCAGGCCTATTGGTCCGCCGGTCCCGGGGCGTCGATGCGCGTCACGAGTTTTCTCCGCGGAGGCATCGACTGGTTTCTCGAGAACCCCCAGGAGTCGCTCGCGACCCAGGCAAATCAGCACTGGGTCGATTCCGAGGGCAGACTTCTTGGAGCCGTCGATCGCTTCCGTCGCGGTATCGTTTCGCCACTCACCGAGGCGATCACGTTTCTCGACTATGTGTCGGTTGGTCTCAATCGGGTCGTCATGTTCGATATCGACGCGGATCCGGCGCGTGCACGAGCAATCTGGAAGATTGCCTATGCCGACTTTCGACGCGACGCCCGCGGTTTCATCAGCGAAATCCGGATGTCGGACTCCGGGCGGACATACCGCTTCACCGTCGACGCGTCGGGTATCTATCGCGACGTCTCTGTCATGGAGCCGACGTGAGAACCTGGATGACCGTCAACAGTCCGTGGACTGCGGCCGGTTTGTCGCGGGTGTCATCAGGCGTCACGGATCGAAGGCACTGTGATAAGCGCCCTGGTAGATGATCAGACCGGAGAGCGGGCCGGCGAGACCGGGGGCAGGTTTGGCTTCGGCGGCAACTGGTACGATGCAGTCGCTGCAGCGGACCCTGACTGGCATCATGTCCGGCACGTCGACTCGCTTTGAGTCGTCGGCGAGCCACCCACGTGTTCAGAGGCATCCCCGGTGAAAGCACTGGTGGCCCCTTCACGTCACCGCCGGTTGGAATCCAGAGGAAGTCCCCAGGCGGAAAGGGACCAGCCTGTCGCGGTTCTACGCAGCACGGAGCGACCCAAAAATGGAGGATCGAAGCGAAACGTGCACTCCGGCGGCAGCCCGAGCAAACAGGCTACGGCGACGCGGATCGGACCGGCATGGGTCACACATGCGACGTCCCCGCCGGCGGCCTGCGCGGCTGCGAGAGCATGACTGACCCGCTGGGCGAGTGCCCCGTAACTCTCCCCTCCGGGAGGAGCCTCCACGAGGTAGTCCGCCATCCATCGTTCGAACCGTCGTCGATCTTCACGGGCGAGTGCGTCCCACGATCGGCCCTCCCACTCACCGAAGTTCATTTCCCGCAGATTCGGATCGATGTGAAGCGGACAGTCGCACGCCGCCGCGATCCGGGTGGCAAGTTCCCGACAGCGACCAAGATCGGATGCTACGACCAGTCGTGGCCGCGTGCTCTCCCAGACGATGTGGTCGGGCACCGGCTCGCAGGGCACGTCCGTCTGCCCGTAGCAGATGCCGGACTGGAGCGGACGCCCGTGGCGGATCAAATGAAGGAACATGACTCGGGAGTAAGGCGGATCACGAAGCAGAGCATCACGGCCAGTTCGCACAGTTGATTCGTCGCGCCCAGCGTATCGCCATTGATGCCGCCGAGCGTTCGTTGGAACCAGAGTCCACAGAGCAGCGACACCGCGGCGATGACGATCACACCTGCCGCTCCATACGGAAGCCACAGGGTCAGCAGCATCGTCACCACGAGGGTGGCCGCGGAGCCGCCCCACGAGGGTGGACCGACGAATAACGAACTCCGGCCGCCACCGTCGGTGCGGGCCATCGGGAAGACCGCCAGCATCAGCACCGACGAGGCACGTCCGAGGACATGGCCCAAGAAGACCGCCGGGGCAAAGAGGCCGGCTTCAATCTGCCCGAGGATGGTCACTTTCATGGCCACCCACCAGAAAAGCCCGAGGCTCCCGAAGGTGCCGACACGGGAGTCCTTCATGATCTCCAGCCGCCGTTGCGGCGTGAAACCGCCCCAAATGCCATCGCAGACGTCGGCGAAACCGTCCTCGTGGAACCCACCCGTGAGCACCCAGCCCACGGCGAGCATCACGAGCACGGAAAGGTTCCGATCGAGTACGGGCTCGACCAGATCGAAAGCCAACACGAGGATCGCGCCGACCACCGCGCCGACCATCGGAAAGCAGGGATGACTGCGGGCCAAGAGGGCACCGTCATGCGCTGCATGGCCGAGCGGCAGCCTGGTGAAAAACCGCAGCGACTCCAGAAGCGTTCGCCATTCCAAGAGGATTCGACCAATGACCCGCTTCATTCCAACCTCCCGCTGACACCGGCCGCGTCGAATTCAGCCATCGATCGGTAGAGTGCCAACGCCAACCGCAGGATTGGCACGGCCATCAGGCCGCCGGTCGCCTCACCGAGCCGTAGGTCGAGATCGAGCAGCGGCCGCGCTTCGAGCGCCTGAAGAACGAGCCCGTGTGCGGGCTCCGGCGAACGGTGGCCGAAGATCAGGTGGGGCCGGACTCGCGCATCATGAGAGACCGCTATTAAGGCCGCAACTGAAGCAATCGCTCCGTCGACGAGCGCAGTCGTCCGACCTCCTATCAGGCCGAGATACCCACCGACCATCGCCGCGATCTCGAGCCCGCCGAATCGCTGCAGGACCTCGAGCGGCGACGTTCCGGTGAAGGGTAGCCCACATGCCTCGGTAACAACCGCCTGCTTTCGTAGGAACGTCGCGTCGTCGACGCCGGTGCCACGGCCAACGTACTGGTCGGGCGATCCCTTGAGCAGTCGTTGCGCGAGAATCGCCGCAACGGTCGTGTTGCCGATTCCCATTTCACCGAGGATGACGAGG
>JBJTBB010000154.1:0-15781 GCA_046091125.1 Planctomycetaceae bacterium | reverse complement strand
GGTCACTACCACCCAGGCCCGCGGCAAGGCCGGCGGCGAAACGGCCCGCGGTGACGAGCGGGTACGGGTCGCGTCGGCGGTGGTCACGCTCGAGGTCGCGGATCCATTCGTCGCGCTCTCCACCGAGCCGCAGAGCGTGCGCCGGGGCGAGAAGGTGAAGTATCGCTGGGACGTGAAGCAGATACGGCCGTTCGCGGGGCGGGCCCGCGTCAGAATGCTCGGCCTTCCCGTCGGCGTCACAGCGATCGGTCCTGAACCGACGATCGACGAGGACTCCGCTGAGGTCGCCGTGGAGCTCGAGGCCAACGACGATGCCCTGTTGGGGCTCGTGAACGAGCTCAAGTGCGAGGTGCTCTTCACCGTCAACGGCGAGGAAATCGGTCTGCGGACGGGCTCGGGAAGACTGCGCATCGATCCGCGGCTGGAAAAATGAGACGCATGTGGCAACGAACAGGTGACACCATGACCACCCGATCGATCGTGACCCTGCTGGCGTCCATGCTCGGGACGGTCTCCATCGCTGCCGAGCCGGCCGCCGAGGCTCCGGCCATACCGGGCTTCCGCCGCGACGTGATGCCGATCTTCTTCCGGGCCGGCTGCAACGCCGGCACCTGCCACGGATCGGCCCGCGGCAAGGACGGCTTCATGCTCTCGCTCTTCGGCTACGACGCCACCGGCGACTACCGCCGCACGGTCGAGGAGATGCCCGGCCGGCGCGTGAACACGGCCGTGCCCGAGGAGAGCCTGCTGTTTCTCAAGGCCACGGGTTCCGTGCCGCACACCGGCGGCAAGCGTTTCGAGCCGGATGGCGACCTCGCGCGGACGCTGCTGGCCTGGATAGGGGCGGGCGCGCCGGACGATGTTGGCAGCGTGCCGGATGTCGTGGGCATCGCCGTTTCACAGCCGGCGCTGGTCTTCGACAAGGCCGGCGCGGCGGAGAGCCAGCGGGTCACCGCCACCTATGCCGACGGCACGACCCGCGACGTGACGTCGCTCGCGCTCTTTGGCACCAACAACGCGAGCGTCGCCGACATCGATTCCATTGGCCGCGTCACGGCCAAGGGCCCTGGCGACACGACCGTGTTCGCCCGCTTCAACCGGTGCACCATCGGCGGTGAAGCGATCGTGCTGCCACCCACCGAAGGCTTCGCATGGCCCGATCCGCCGGTCAACAACTACATCGATCCGCTCGTCTTCGCGAGGCTCGAGAAGCTGCGGATCGCGCCCTCGGAGTTGTGCGACGATGAGACGTTCCTGCGCCGCGTGACGGTGGATCTCGCCGCCCGGCCGCCCACGCCCGAGGAATACACGGCCTTCATGGCCGACACCTCCTCCGACAAGCGGGTGAAGAAGATCGATGAATTGCTCGCCAGCGAGGACTTCATCGACTACATGTCGGCGATGTGGGGTGAGCTCTGCCGCGTGGGAAGCAACGACTACACGGGGCGGGGCGACGCTCACAAACCGGCCAACGCGTTCATGACCTGGCTGCGCGACCAGATCGCGGCCGACCGACCGTTCGACGAGGTCGTGGCAGACATGGCCACCGCCGTGGGCAGCACGAACACCGACGGCCAGACGGGCCTCTACACGATGCTGATCCACGACTACCAGCTCAACCCCAAGATATTCGCGTCAGACTTCTCGCAGCTGTTCCTCGGCGTGCGGATGCAGTGTGCCGAGTGTCACAACCATCCGTTCGATCGCTGGACGATGGACGACTATTACGGCCTGGTGAGTTTCTTCAGCTGCGTGAAACGGAAGCCCGGCAGCGATGGCCGCGACCGACGGGTGATCTTCGACCCCACGGCGCCGCCCGCGAAGCATGCGGTGGACGGCCGCCCGGTACCGGCCAAGCTGCTCGGCGCGGTCGAGCCGGTGGGCGGCGATGGGGATCCGCGACGGGCGCTCGCGGCCTGGATCAGGGAACCGGCCAACTCCCTCTTCAACCGCAACATCGCCAATCGTCTCTGGGCCCACCTGCTCGGCGTGGGGATCGTCGAGCCGGTCGATGACTTCCGGGCCACCAATCCGCCCGCCAACGGCCCGCTGCTCGACGCGCTCGCGGCCAAGTTCGCCGAGCACGGCCGCAGGCTGCGGCCCATGATCCGCGATATCTGCAACTCGCGGGTCTACCAGCTCTCCGTCGAGCCGACGCCGTCGGGGGCCAACGACACGCGGCAGTACTCGCACGCCATGGTCCGCAGGCTGCGGGCCGACGTGCTTCTCGACTCGATCGTGGCGATCACAGGTGTGCCGAAGTCGCTCCCGATGGCCCCCGCGGGCACGAAGGCCATCAACTACATTGTCCGCACCCAGTACTACCAGCTGAACTGTGACAACGTACTCGACACGTTCGGCCAGTCGGTCCGCAGGTCGGTCTGCGCCTGTGACACGAAGACCAACCCTTCGCTGTCGCAGGTGATGCATCTGCTCGTGGGCGACACGACGGGACCGCGGGTGTCGGCTGCCGCCAAGGACGGCGTGCTCAAGAAGATCATCGACGACAACTCGACACCGGAGTCCATCATCGAGGCGATCTTCATCCGCGTACTGTCGCGGCGTCCGACATCGACGGAGATGGCCGCTATGGTGGACCTCGTGGCGAAGAACAATGCCCCCGCCATCTACGAGGACATCTTCGCCGGCCTGCTCAACTCGAGTGAGTTTCTGTTCAATCGATAACGTCAGTCTTCACGGTCGGTGTCGACCCCGCCACCGTTCTCCATCCCGGAGCCCGTCATGAACGGTATCAACCGCCGCGCTGGCCTGTTCCCATGCCTCGCGCACCGTGCGATTCTGGTGTCCGTCGTGGTCGCTGTCCTCTTCTTCGGCGGCACGACCGCCCGTGCCGCCGATGTGGACCCTGTCACAAAGGACGCCACCGCGAACGACAGTGAGAAGCCGACGAGTTACGACGATCACGTCGCTGCGATCCTCAAAAAAAACTGCGCGACCTGTCATGGCGACGCCAAGCAGGAGGCGGGCCTCAGTCTCGTCACCTACTCCGGCGTGATGAAAGGTGCGGGTGGCGGCGAGATCGTCGTGGCGGGGCGATCGGGCACGAGTCGGCTGATCGAGGTCATCACCGCGAGTGAAGAGGGCGAGCGGATGCCCCCGGAAGGCGATCGATAGCCGGCGGAGGCGGGCGCACTGATCAGAAAGTGGATCGACACGGGACTGAGGGAGAACGCAGGGAGTCCCGCGGCGGTGATGCGCACGCTGGGCTTCAAGGCGGCGGCACCCGCCCCTGAAGGGACGGCCGGAGCGGTTCCCGCGAAACTCGCCGACTTCGCCCGGCCGGCGGTCAGGCGGGCCTACCCCGTGCTCGCCCTGGCCGCGAGTCCGCGGGCTCCCGTCGCGGCCGTGGCCGGCTACGGGGCGATCGATCTGATCGATCCGACGAAACGCACCCCCTTGGGCGCGATCGAGTTTTCCGAGGGGGAGCCGCTCGTGCTCTCCTTCAGTCGTTCGGGCCGCCTGTTGCTCGCCGCCGGTGGCCGCCCGGTTCAGAGCGGATCGGCCGTGCTCTTCGATGTCGCGAGTGGAAAGCGGCTCTCGAGCGTGGGCGACGAGCCCGACGCGATCATCGCGGCCGATCTCTCACCCGACGAGACACTCGTGGCGATCGGCTGCACGAGCCGCCTCGTCAAGCTTCTTTCCCCCGAGGATGGCAGCCTGAAGGCGACGATCGACAAACACACCGACTGGGTGACCGCGGTCGCCTTCTCACCCGACGGACGGTATCTGGTCACAGGGGATCGCATCGGCAATATCCATCTGTGGGACGGAAAGACAGGAGGCGTTGTCCTCCCGCTCTCCGAGCACAAGAAGTCGGTTCGCGCTCTGTCCTGGCGGAGCGACTCGGGCGTCGTGGCCTCATGCGGGGAGGATGGGACGGTCGTGTGGTGGGACGTGAAGGACGGCTGGCCGCTGGTCAACCGTCAAAACGCCCACGGTGACGGGGTGCTCGACTGCCGCTTCGGGCCGGGAGGCGAACTCGTCACCTGCGGCCGTGACGGCCTCGTCAAGCTCTGGTCGGCGGAGGGCAACGAGGTCAGGAAGTTCTCCATCGTCGATGACACGCCGGCCGAAGCGCGGCCGCCGGCTGGTGTGCGGCTCTTGCCGTCACGGGTCGCGATGTCCGCCGACGGCACGATCGTGCTGGCCGGTGACACGGCCGGACGGCTGCACGGCTGGCCCACACAGTGACCGCCACGGTGTGATCGGGTGATCGATTCGTATCGAATGGTCCCGGGCCGGGTCCGACGAGCCCATTGTATCGGCTCACGAGGGTGAAGGCTTCGTTTCCGACTCACTCGACATGCCTCGAGCGATCGCCGATCGCTGCGGTCGCTCGAGTCTGCAGTCCGTCGCCGCGCACATTCTGTATGCACTCGGGCGGGCGTGGAGTCTGTCGATCGCCTCGTGGGCCTCGGTCGGAAGCGGCGAGTGCCCCAGGTACCGCTCGGACATCTCCCGCCGTCCGCGGGCCAGGAGCGTCGCGTAGACGAAGAGTTCGAAGTGGTTTCGCAACTGACGCTCGGCGTCGAATTCGCCGAAGGCATGGAGCAGGTGCACGAGGCTCTCCGCCGTCGAGAGCTGCGACGGGCCCGGCTGTTCGCGGAGCCAGTACCGGCTCGGCTCGCCCGACGACCCTTCCGGGAGGCGGACACAGCGGCCGCGGCTCCGCATCTCCGGCAGCATTTCCCTGGCCTGCCGCCAGGTGCCGTCGAGGAGCAGGATCGTGGGCCACGTCGATGCATCGTCGTCGGTGATGTCCGTGAGCGGCATCGGATCACCGGAAGGATGGAGCACCCAGAGCCTCCGGCTGGATCCGGAATCCACCGTTGGGTAGCCGGTGGCGGGAAAGAAGTGGTTCTGCCGCTGATAGACGAATCCGGCGGCGTTGGCCACGGCCCGGACCACGAGCCTTCCGGAACTTGTGGGCTTCTGATGCTCCTGACGATGAATCAGTACCTGCACGGGCAGTCGTGTGACCACCGGCGGTAGCAGTCCGCAGGTGCACCAGCGTGGAGGCAGACAGCAGCCAGGACAGCGTGGGGCACCGGCGAGTATGACGCTGCGTCCCATGTGAATTCACCATGATCCTACCGCTTCGCGGCAGGCGGCCGCGTCAGGAGCCTTTGGAGACGTCGGCGTGGGGCGTCGCCCTCAGGTCGATGGGCCAGCCGAGCGCGCGGTGCAGGCGAAACTGTGCCGTGTTGTAGTCCACCAGTGACCGCAGATATTCCCGCCGGGCCTGGTCCAGGGCCTGGATCGACTGCAGTGTCTCGATGGGCAGTCCCTCGAGGGCGCGCACCCGCAGCCAGTTACGCTCGAAGGACTGTGTCGCCCGCTCCACGGCATGCTCGGCGATGCCTGTCTGGCGGTGGCGGGCCAGCACCTGGGCATGTGCCGCGACGATCTCGCGACTCACGCGATTCATCATCGGCATCTGCTGCATGCGTGTCTGGTCGAACTGGGCGCGGGCCTCGCGACGCGCCGCATCTTCGCCGACCCCGAGCCCGCGGACCTGCCAGTACGTGATGGCGTCGTGGTCGAAGCGGCCTGCGGTGTTGCTGATCTGGCTGCCCTGGCCACCTCCGAACGCCGCGTAGCTCGTACCCATCAGCACGTTCGGCAGCCACGGAGAGAACTTCTCCATCGACATCCGCTGCACCGCCTCGCCGACGAGATGTCGTGCCTCGGCGAGTTCCGGTCGTCGCTTTAGACCGGTGGGCAGGAGCGACTCGATCGGGCTGTCGAGCGGAACGAGTTCGATCGGGGCGATCGCCGACTCGAGCGGCATGAGCACGAATCGCGGGTCGTCGTTGAGCAGTTCGACGACCCGCGCCGATGCCACCTGGATCTCCTCCTCCGCCTGCACGACCTCGTTCTGACGGATCGAAAGCTCCGTCGCCGCACGATCGGCGTCCGCCTCGTTGCCAGCTCCGGTGCGGGCAAAGTCGGCTGTGGCGTCGGCGAGCTGCTCGGTATGCCCGCGAATGTCGATGGCGATCGCGCGCGACTGGTGGGCCCGCAGGAGTTCGAGATAGGCGAGGGAGGTGTCGAGCAGGTGGACGTCCGAACACGAGCGCATCGCGGATCTCGTCGCCCAAGGGGCGGTCGCCGAGAAACTCGAGGAGGAAACGCTCAACGCGCTTCGCTCGGCCGAGGCGGCCGTGCAGGAGTCCATGGCCCGCGGCCGGTCGGCTCGGGCCGGCGGATGCGGGGGTGATCCACGCGGCGGTGACCCGCACGAGTTGGACGTTGCTCGAGTCGAACCACTCGCTGCGTGCCGAGATCGATGTTCCAAACACCGACGGACTCCTGCGTCCTGGGATGTACGCGACGGTGACGATTCAACTCGACAGGCGACCGGAGGGGCTCGTGATCCCGGTCGGTGCGGTCGTGCGGGAGGGCACGAACGTCTTCTGCTACGTCGTGCGGGACGGCCGGATCGAGCGACTGCCAATCGAAGTGGGCGCTCGATCGGGCGGGGATATCGAGATCAGGGCGGGGCTGCCAGACGACGTTCCCGTGGTGGTCAAACAGCCGGAGCGTTTCCGCGATGGACAGGCCGTGCGCGTTGCACCCACCGCGCCTTAGACAACGCTGGCACCATCACCCACGGGCAGTGATCCTGCTTCCACGCAGGATAGTCCTCGGCAGCAGGTCCCTCGCCATAGGAATCGTGAGGCGAGGACTCCCGGGACTGAGCGATCGCTCGCGAGCGACGGGGCGGCGATACACTGCGGGGCACGAGACGACCTGCCCACCGTAAGCGACCTGTACCCTGGCTGCGGCGATGAACGGAACAATCTCCTCATGCGTCCAACTCGCGAAGGCGGCAAGGGGATGCCTGCGGCGGCTGGTTACCGTCGAATCACTCGGCGACGACCAGCGGATCGCGCCATTCGCACACACGGTTTGTTTCGAAGACGGTACGGCTATCGATGCGGCCGGCCGTCGACGAGTCGCCGACACGTCGGCGGAGTGGCTCGTGATGCTGGGCTCCAGCGGGGCGACCGAGGCATGGGTCGTGCACGCCGCCGCAGAAGCCTCGGCGGTGGCGGAGTCCGTGTCGGCCGCGTTCGCGAATGGTGGCGGATTGTGGGGGATCCGAGTCGATGGCGGCGACTGCAACGAGATCTGGATACCGCACCTCCTGCATATTCCAGAAGAGGATCTAGTCCGGCCGCGATGGTGGTGGCGGATCGTGGGTGTAGGGAGGGCCCGTCGTGAACGCAGGCCATGGAGGGTCACGTTCACGCGATTTCCGGTCGAGGGTCCGACACAGCGGCCGCTGCCGGATGTCGGCGGCTGTGCGTCCCGGCTACGAACGGCGATCATGCACAATCGCGACTTCGCCCTTCAATGGAAACTCAAACCCTGGGTGAAGCACTTCGCGGCGGCTCTGGCGACGCTCGATGGCGAGCCGTCGAAAGGGACGGAGGTCCCGGACGTCGGACCAGCTGGCATCTACGACGAAGACGCCGATCGTCTCCTGAGGTCCGCGGCCCGGGCTTGGTGCTTTGGCGGCATGGGCACCTGGAATGACATCTGGGTGGAAGATAACGACAGCCAGGAACTGCATATGAGGATCGCGTCGGAACTTTACGATTCGTTGATAACCGCCTATCAGCAGGCGACCTGGCCCGCCGTCGCGCGGTGACCGATCACCGGCGCATCGCCTTGACCAGGTGGAGGGACACGGAGTTCGGACAGCCAGTCTGGAAAGGCACCTCCCCGCCGACGACACATGTGACGCCCGCGAGCCGGCGAATGGATCTCGGGTGCACTCGAAGGGGTGGTCACGCGAGGCCGTCGAGTGGTCCTGTCGCCGAGCCGAAGCGATCGATCGCTACACCCGCCTTTTGCAACATGGAGGTGTAGAGGTTGCACAGGGGCTGCTGGTTCTGGCCCATCAAGGGGATCTGCTTGACAGGATTCACCTTCTCTCCGTTTGCAGCCGTGAGTTCCCGGTTCACCTCGTCGAGGTAGGGCCGGTTGAAGGCCAGGTGCTGACCGTGACGGAATCCACCGCCGGCGAGGATCACCGGCAAGTTGTAGGTCCAGTGCGTGTTCCCGTCCCGGAGGTTGCTCGTCATCATGACCATCGTCGAATCGAGTAGGCTCGACTCACCCTCCTTGGAGCCCTTGAGCTTGTCGAGCAGCCCGCCGAAGGCCTGGATCAGTTCCACCTCGACCTCGCGACAGGCGGTGAGCTTCTTGGGCTCCTTGCCGTGATGGGACAGGTCGTGATGCATGCCGAACGTCATCAGGCTGATCGCGCGGGTGGAATCGGTCACGAGGGCGAGATGGATCATGTCGATCATCAATTGAAAGCGAGCTTTCTGCTGCTGGGCATCGGCGACGTCCCTCGGTTCCCCACCGATGGCCTGGGGTTTTGGGCGATTCACCCACTCCCGGGCCATGGCGAGCTGTCGTTCCACGTCGCGGACCGACTCGAGGTATTCCTCGACGCGCTGCCGATCGCTTTCGCCGAACCGTCGGGAGAGACTCCTCGCACTCTCGCCGACGAAATCCAGCATGCTGCGGCCGTCTTCGATCCGTTTGAGCTCGGCGTCCATCTCGGCGGGTGTGGCGACGAGGAACAGTTTCTTGAACACGGCCGACGGCTGGCTGATGGCCGGAATCGAGACGCCGTTGGCGGTGACCGACAGCGACGGGCCCTGGGTGGTGAGGGCGAAGCTCTCGTAGCGGGTTTGCCCACGAAAGCGGGTGGCGAAAGCCTGGTCGACCGAGATCGTGTTCTTCAGGTTGTACGAGTAGTCCGGATAGGGCGCGCCGGTGAGCATCACGGCCTCCGCCTTGTGCCCTCCACCCCCGGTATTCGGATGGCTGAGGCCGCTGACGACGGTGAAGTCGTTTCGGTGGCCGGCTAGGTGCTCGAGGTGGGATGGCGGCGTATAGTCGCGACCGGCGGTGACGGGGACGAAGGCCGTCGGATCGAATCCAAAGGGCACGCCGATGCACACCATGCGTTTCGGCGGCGCCGCGGCCTCAGCGCCGCGGCAGGCGGCAGGCCGCATACCCTCGATCATCGGCAGCGAGATCGCGATACCAGCGTTCCTCAGAAGCAGACGACGGGGAAGCGGTTTCATGGCAACACGTCTGGGCTCGGGGTGACTCATTCGGCGGACAGGATCATTTTCGGCGAAACAGGTCGCTCTGCACCAGTTCGTGGATCAGCGTGCGGATGCCGAACCCGGAGGGCCGGGCCCTCTCGAGGATGGCGTCGACGACCAACTCGTCGCCGATTTCGACGTGGGAGCCCGTGGCGAAGGTCGCGAGCGAGCGCACGAGGCTGCGGGCGAGCTGTTCCGGCTGCGACGCGAGTGCGGCCTTGTAGGCCCGCACGTCCGGGATCTCCCGCCCGTCCGGTAACTCGGTACGGGTCTCGACGGCAGGCCCCTTCAGAAAGTGTGCGTGGCCGTAATGGCTCCCGAAGAAGATGCGGACATCGTCGAGCTTCGACCCGGTCTCCGTGGTCCGGTAGTACTCGCGATGCCGCCCGATCGGATCGAAGGCCTCCAGAACGAACCCCGGTGGGTCGATCTTCCGGTGACACCCGGCACAGCTCCTGTCGGCCTGGTGCTTGGCAAGCTGTTCGCGGATCGTGGTCGCGCCCCGCGTGTCGGGCTCGATGCCACCGGCGTCCGGAGGAGGCGGCGGAGCGGGCGAACCGAGGATCCGCTCGAGCAGCCAGGCACCCCGCAGCACCGGCGACGTATTGGCGCCGTTGGCGGTGACCTTGAGGATGCTCGCCTGTGTCAGCAGGCCGCCGCGGACGCTGTCGCCTGGCAGGTCCACACGGCGGATCGAGGCGCCCTTCACCGCAGGCAGGTCGTAGTGCTCCGCCAGACGTTGATTCAGGTACGCGTGCCGACAGGACACGAGTGTCGACACCCCGAGATCCCGTTCCAAGAGATCCGCAAAGAAGGCGCGGGTCTCGCCGGTGAGCGATTCGTGGAGGAAGACGTCCTGCCGTCCGTCGTGAATGCTCTCGAAGTATTCGGGAAAAAGGTCACGGTCCGGCGTGGTGGCGTTGATCTCCCGTAGTTTGAGCCAGTGGTCGAGGAAGTCGTCGATGAACGCCCGAATGCGCGGCGAGGCGACGAGACGCTCGGTCTCTCGCCGCAGGACGTCCGGGTGGATCAGTTCGCCTTTGTCGGCGAGTCCGCGGAGCCCCTCGTCGGGTGCCGTGCGGCAGAGGAAATAGGAGAGACGTGCAGCCAGGGCGTGCGAGCCGAGTGCGGGTGCACCCTCGACGAGAAACAGACAATCCGGTGAGCAGAGCACGGCCCGATGGGCCGCGTTCATCGCGCTTTCGAGGCACTCGCCCTCGGCGAGGCTCTTTCGCACGACGGCCTGGTACCGCTCCACCTCATCGGGTGCGGCGGGCCGCCGAAAAGCGCGGCCGATGAAGCGATCAAGCGACGTGCGGATGGCCGCGTCCGCGGCCTCTTCCGGTAGGCGGATCGTGAGGGGGTCGCTGACCGGACGATGGGCCCGCACCGGTCGCAGGATGGCGTTGGGCACCCGTGCGTACTTGGCGACTTCGGACGCTGGCACGAGTTCCGGCGCATCGCCGTAAAGCAGTCGGTGCCCAGGTGGAGGCCATGCATCGTGCAGGGGGCCCGTGACCTCGAGTGGCTTCACGACGATGGCCGGGCCCACCGTCGCGATCGGCGGGTTGGGATTATTGATGAAATGCCATCCCTTTGGAATTTTGTCCTCCTTGTCGGGAAGGTAGATGCTGTAGCCCGCGTCCAGTCGCACCTTCGCCATCCGGTAGGGTGCGACGATGAGCGTCTCACCGGGCTCGAATGACTGGACCAGTTCGACGACGCTCTCCTCGCGATGCCGGGCGTCAAAGTGTCCGAGCAGCTCGCGACGCTTGCCGCCGGCGGCAAGCCAGACGCTGTAGATGAGATCGGTTCCATCGGTGGTGTCGCGGGCTTCGGTCGTGATGCGAATGCGGTAACGGCCCGGGGCGTCACGCGTGATGGCGTCGAACTGATGCAGGTAGACCGGAACCTCGATGTGGGTGTCGAGGAAGAAGTGCAGGTCCTCGCCGTGCAGGTTGCACTGCAGCCGGTTGTGAAGGTAGGCGGACCATGGCTTTTCGGCCTCGTGGTCGAAGGCGAACCGATGCGTCTTCGTCTCGGGGCGCGGCCGGCGGACGCTCGCCGCCTCGATCGCCCGATCGGCGGCGGCCATGTAGTGCTGAATGTGGACCGGTGAGATGCTCAGGGCCTCGGTCTGGTTGCTGAAGCCGTGACGGAGGTCGTCCTCTGGCAGCAGGTCCTGGAGGGGTGCGTCGATCGCGAGGAGGTCGTGGACGGTGTTTTCGTACTCGAGTCGATTGAGCCGCCTCGTCCGCACGCGTCCGTCATCCTTCGTTCGCTCGACCAACTCGGCATGAAAGGCCGACCTGAGTTCGGTGAGAAACGAGCGGATTGCCGGCTCGTCCGGACGATCGGCATCGCCGGGAGGTGGCATTTCACCGCTCTGCACCCGCGCAAGTACCCGCGACCATGCGACGTGGGTCGGCGCGTCGGCTAGATCCACCCCCAGACTCGCGAGGCGAAAGTCCCCCTCGGGTTCGGCGCTATCGTGGCAGACTGCGCAGTGGATCCTCACGAAGGCGAGCGGCACGGCGAGTTCGACCGCCGGTGGTTCACTCGCCCAGAGGAGGATCGGCGGCCAAAGCCACGCGGAGGCCAGGAATCCAGCGCGGATCGAAACGTGTCTCATGCTCGGGTGCCGACGCTTCGGGCATCCTCATGTAGGCCGGCCGATACGCCCTGCGATCCGCCGGAACCCCGTCTGGAATGTAGGATACTCCGCTCGACGGAGCGGTCGCAACCGCCGCGGGGAGCACTCTTTACGGCCTCCGGCGAGGAAGGATCGTCGAGTTCAGGTGGCGAGCGAGCGCTTCAGGCGATGCCCTCGGCCCGCATGGCCTGCCAGTCAGCGGCGGTGGGAACCGCGACGGTCCCGAAGATGTAGTCGCCGACAGGCAGTGCGACGTTGAAGTTCTTGTCTGGGTAGCGATGGTGCAGGAAGTGATGCCTTGCCACGCCCTTGAACATCGACCAGTTGGCGAACACCCGCTTCTCGGGCTTGTGCATCTCGAGATGAATCTGGTTCCACAGCATGTGATGGAGACAGACGATCATGGGAAACATGAGTGCGGCCGTGCTCGAGAAGCAGGCCAGCACGATGCTCACAGGCAGCGACTCGATCAAGCCTTCCAAGAGGTTCAGCCGGATGCCCCGGTCCTCGCCATGTGGAACGGGATCGTCGTGGAAGGCCGCACGGTACTGGCTGTGGTGCTCGACCGCATGGCTCCTGAAGATCCTTCGCCGAGCGGCGAAGTTCCGCCAGAGGAAGGAGCGTGACTTTTTATGCATCAGGCGGCTGTGCACCTGGTGCTCGATGAGCGACATCAGCACGACCAATGGAACGAACCAGCAGATAATCTGGACGACGATCGACATGGCGGGCCCCGCGCGTGGTCGAAGCGGCCCACATGTCGTCGGAGACCGACGACCGGCTGGGGGCGTCCAAGGGGATTTACCAGATCGACGGCGCCGGCGAGAGGGCGATTTTGGCCGGAGAAACGGCTCGGTGTGGAATCGCCCGTGTTAGTGGATCGGCCAGGATGAACACGGGGCGCCCCGGGAAGCCGCAGGAGGCGGCTTCCCGGTCAACGGTGCCAACACGACTCTAGTAACGACGCCCGCCGCGCCCGCCGCCGCCGCCGGACTCGCGAGGCTTGGCCTCGTTGACCGTGAGCGACCGCCCGCCGCAGTCCTTCTCATGCATGCCGCTGATCGCCCGCTGGGCGGCCTCGTCGGTCTGCATTTCCACGAAACCGAATCCCTTGCTGCGGCCCGTCTCACGGTCCTGAATGACCTGCGCACTGACCACCGTTCCAAACTCGAGAAACATCTGCTCGAGCGCCTCGCTCGTCACACTGTAGGCGAGGTTCCCTACATAAAGCTTCTTACCCATGAGACACGACACTCCTATCCGATGACCCAATTCACTTTCGGGGTCACTGCGAAAGGGACAGAAAATGGCAGCCCGCCAGAGGGTGAAGGCGAGCAAAAAGCAGCAGGGCCGAGACTTTTTCAAGCCCGCCGTGCGTCAAGGAGCGTCGTCCACAACCGACTCTGAAAGTGTACTAGCGGTTTCGAGCGGAGCAATCGAGATTCTCCGCCCCGGAAGGGGTGCCGTGGAGGCTTCGTCGTCCCCCGTCAGCCCGTTTTGGTGTCATGTTCGGCATCACTGGGAGGAGTGGCGTTTTCCGCCGGGCTTGTCTGCGTGTTGAATCTCCCGATCGTCTGGTGGTCCAATTGTCACTCCACAGGTCGCGGCATTCGTCGCGGCGGATCCATGACCGCGATGGGGGTCGAGCCGAACGCCTTCATCACGCGGTGGTCACTCGTGAAAGGAACGAGCCGATGCGGTGCGTGGGTGCCCTGTTTCTCTTTCTCACAATCGCGTCTTCGGCTGCTGCGACCAAACCGGTCGACATCGTGTTCGATACGGATATGGGCAACGACGTCGACGACGTCCTGGCACTCGGCCTGATCCATGCGCTTGAATCCCGCGGGGAATGCCGGCTGATCGCCGTGACGATCACGAAGGACCATCCACTCGCCGGACCATTCACCGACGCGGTCAACACGTTCTATGGTCGAGGGGACATCCCGATCGGCGTGGTTCGTGATGGCAAGACACGCGATGCCGGGCGATTCGTCGGCCTCGCGGAGCGCCGCGACGGGGCTCAGTTCCGCTATCCGCACGACCTTGCCAATGGCGCCGACGCCCCGGAGGCCACGATACTCCTGCGAGAAGTGCTGGCGAAGCACGCCGATCACTCGGTCACTTTCGTCCAGGTGGGATTCTCGAGCAATCTCGCGAAACTACTCGACTCCCCACCCGACGCGATCTCGCCGCTCTCCGGTCGTGACCTCGTGGCAGCCAAGGGGCGACTGCTGTCAATCATGGCGGGGGCATTCCAGCCGATCGATGGCAAGCGGCACATCGAATACAATGTCGTGGTTGACATCGCGGCCGCAAGAAGGGTCGCCGAGGGCTGGCCAACGCCAGTGGTGTGGAGCGGCTACGAGATCGGCATCGCGATTCCCTACCCCGCGACGAGCATCGAACGTGACTATGGCTACGTGCCCCACCATCCCCTCGCCGACGCCTATGTCGTCCACGAGCCGCCGCCCCACTGCCGGCCCACATGGGACCTGACGAGCGTGCTCCAGGTCGTGCGACCCGACCGCGGCTATTTCAAGCTTTCCGAGCCGGGTCGAGTGATCGTCGAGGACGACGGGGGAACGCGATTCGAGCCGTCGCCGGAGGGTGGGCACCGTTACCTCGTCACTTCACCGCCTCAGGCGGCACGCGTGACCGAACTGTTTTCCAATCTGTGCAGTGAGCCGCCGGTGAACCGTTGATCGATCGTGGACCGTGGAGCATGCGCACATGGTCGCCCGTCCCGTGGTCTGTCTTGGAATGATCGAGGTGATTTGGACGGATTCCTTCGGGCGGTGGCACTTTGAGCGGATCCTGGACTGCGATAGACGGAACGGATCCCAAAATGGGATCCAGGGTGTGTGCTGAAACGCCCTTCCAATGGCCGTATGGGGCAGAGCGAATGAACGGGATTGATTGGCGAGCACTGCGATCGCCAGGGCAGTTCATCATGCAGGAAGTGGATCACCGGATGGCCTGCGGCAGAGTGCTGGGATGGCTCTGCGTGGGCCTCACGATCCTGGGCGGGGCATGCGAGGCCGACGACGATCCCAAGCGGGCCCCCGCGGCGGCTGGCAGGCGTGCGGAGGTCCTTGGAATCTCGACGATCCTGCCCGTGGGACAGCCATACGCCGGCTGGCCCACAGTCACGCGACGTCACGATGGAACGCTCTGGGTCGTGTGGTCCGGAGGTCGGGAGGCGCATGTCTGCCCGTTCGGGCAGGTCCACGCCATGACGTCGGCCGACGAAGGTGAGACCTGGACTTGGCCGCGGGTTCTTCTTGATAGCGCCATCGACGATCGTGATGCCGGCGTCATGGAGACCACGAAGGGCACGCTCCTGGTGACGACGTTCACGTCGCTCGCCTACGAGGAGCTGCTCGGTCGCATCGCCGCCGCCGACCCGCGACGGTCACGGTGGCTCGCGGTCCACGATCGACTGGATGGAGATGCCCGGCGTGCGGAACTCGGCGAGTGGATGCTGCGAAGCACCGACGGCGGGATAACCTGGTCCGGGCGGCAGCCGACGATCGTGAACAGCCCGCATGGACCGATCCATCTTTCAGACGGCCGGCTGATCTATGCCGGGAAGCAACTCTGGAATCCGGAGGCACGCGTCGGTGTCTGTGAGTCCTCGGATGACGGCTGCACCTGGCGGTGGCTCGCCGAGATCCCCACGCGGCCCGGCGACTCGGCGACGCGAGGCTATCACGAGCTCCATGCGGTCGAGACCGCGGATGACCGGATCGTCGTACAGATCCGAAACCACAACGAGGCGAATGCGGGCGAAACACTGCAGTGCGAATCGACCGACGGCGGGAGGACATGGACGGTGCCGAGGGCGATCGGCGTCTGGGGGTTGCCGTCGCACCTGCTGCGATTGCGGGATGGGCGGCTCGTCATGACCTCCGGATACCGTCGGCTGCCCTTCGGCACCCAGGCCCGTGTGAGCAGCGATCCTGGACGCTCCGGG
>JBJTBB010000153.1:0-3829 GCA_046091125.1 Planctomycetaceae bacterium | reverse complement strand
TCTCCTGCTGACGCTGCTCTTTCTTCGCTGGAAACTCCACGACGACGAGTTTCTTTTCCCCGGGGTCGTAGGCGTATTCCTGATAGTAGGGCAGCATCGGCAGTTGGAGTCCATTCGGACTGCCCGGTTCGATGATCCTGGCCATGAAGGCCTCGTACGTCGAGGGAACGGAACCGTGTTCCGCCTGGTAGAGGTTCAGTTTTTGCTGGACAGCGATGCCCGCCAGCGTCCCGACGCTCGTGCGGTAGGCATCGCTGGCCACCTCGAGACCGTCAGAGGTTATCGCCGTCTCGGCCAGCACGCCTCCCTCGGCGAGGGCCTTCTCCAGCAGCAAGACGTTTTGTGTCGTCTTGCCGATCGTCTTTCGCGTCTCGACAGGCGGCTTTGAGGTCCGCGGTGGTGCCGCAGGCTCGCAGCCGATCGCGTTCAGGGACACGACGCCCAGGAGCACGAGTCGTGGAATCGGTGGCCCGAACGACGGCAGCGTGAGAAACCGACCATGGACGACTGGTGGCAACGTATCGTTCTGCTCGCGATTCGGCATGGATCGGCCCTCCTGGAACACCTTGGGTTGCTCAGTTCGAAACCGCTGAACCATTCGCGGCAGGATACGAGCCGACGGACCCATCCCACAAGCCGATCCAAGCGGATGGACGTGCCGCCGGAGATCGTCCCGCTGAACCACGCCGGCCTTCCAAGCGTCGCCGCTCTAGGCCCCACCACCGCTGAGCACCTGATCGAGTGTATCACGGAGCGTCGCGGCGCTTCGCTTCAGTCCCTGGATCTCCTTTGGCCAGAGCTCGATCTCGAGCGTCTTTTCCGCACCGCCGCGGCCCACGACCGTGGGCACCGACAGGGCCACGTCGCGAAGGCCGTAGCATCCCCGCTGCACGGTCGAAACGGGCAGCACGCGCTTCGAGTCGAGTGCGACGGCATGCACCACTTCGGCGATCGACACACCCACCGCGAAGCCGGCACCGGTCTTCTTCTTGATCATCTCAGCGCCGCTCGTGCGGGCCCGCTCGAAAACCTGCTCGCCGAGCTTCGGCGAGAAACCCGGCAGCTTCTCGAGCGGCAACCCCGCGAGACTCGCACTACTCCAGACAGGCACCATACTGTCACCGTGCTCGCCGAGAATCATCGCCTGCAACTGCGTGGCCGGTACCGAGAGGGCCATCGCCAGCAGGCTCCGGAAGCGGAGCGTGTCGAGCAACGTGCCCAGGCCGATCACTCGCCCGGCGGAGAGCTGGAGCTCCTTCTCCGCCAGGAACGTCAGGATATCAACGGGGTTGCTGACCACGAGCACCGTGGCGTCTGGGCGGAGTCCGACGGCCTTCAATTCCGCGAGAATCGAACGAAACAACACCACGTTGCGATTGATGAGGGCCAGGCGGCTTTCATCCGGCTTCCGACGGAGGCCTGCGGTGATGCACACGAGGTCGGCGTCCGACAGGCAGCCGTAGCCGCCGGAGTGGATCGACTGGTCGGCGATCGCCGCCGTCCCGTGGAGCATGTCGAGTGCCTGCCCGTCGGCAAGGTCGGCGTTGGCATCGACGATCACGATCTCGTGGACGATGCCTCCCAGCTGCAGAGCGAAACCCGCCGACGAGCCAACGATGCCACCGCCGCCGATGATGCCGACTTTCATCAATCGTTCCTTCCTCGTGTGAGACGTGACCGACTCTGGAGCCGCGACCGCCGGTCAGGCCGAGATTCCAAGCTGCCTGCAGACCTGCTCCGTCACCGCCTTCACGAGCGCCTCGTGATCGACCGCGCCAGCCGGGGCGACCGTCGGCGCAGGCGCACCCATCGGTGGGGGCGCATCGAAGGCCTTCCGCTCCACGCCCGTGGCGTTCCAGCTCTCTCGGAAGACGTCATTGGCACAAATGTCGCAGTTCTCCATGTTGTCGAGGCGGGGATCGCTGTAGCCCCACTTCTGCTTGAGCTCGAGGAGTTCCCGTGTTTCCTGCTTCGTGAGATAGGTCACGCGGCCGAGATCCTTGGCCAGCATCAGAATCCGACAGTACGCGTCGAGGATCTCGGTCCACCAGTACGCCTTCTCGACCGTCTCACCGAAGCTGACGGTGCCGTGATTGGCGAGGATCACGACATTCGACTTCTTCACGAAGGGCTTGACGGTGTCGGCGAACTTCTGACCGCCGGGCGTCTCGTACCGCGTGATCGGTACGTCACCGAGAAACACCTCCACTTCCGGCAGCACGCACTGCGGAATCGGCTCGCGGGCCACGGCGAAGGCGGTGGCATGGGGCGGATGGCAGTGGACGACGGACTTGATGTCGGGCCGCTCCTTCATGATCGTGAGATGGAGAAGCACCTCGCTCGATCGCTTACGATTGCCCGCGATCTGTTTGCCCTCCATGTCGACGATGCACAGGTCCGAGGGCTTCATGAACCCCTTCGAGATCATCGTCGGAGTGCAGAGCACCTCGTTGGGGCCGAGACGGAACGAGATGTTGCCGTCATTGCCGGCCGCGAATCCCTTGGCGTAGATCCGGCGGCCGATGTCGCAGATCTCCTCCTTGAGTTGGGCGAGTGACTTATTGGACGTGGATGCGGCTGCGGCCATGGGAAGTCTCCGTACGGCTGGACTGAAACGTGTAAATCCTGGTGAAACGATCTCGATTTCCTCACTGAAAAAGCTTCTCGATTCAACTCTGGGGCATGAATCCGTCTGGGCAAGCGGTGGTTGCTGGGCGGACTCGACGGGTGGTGGCGGACATGGTGCCGGTAGGGGTCATGCGGGTCGTACCTGTGAATCGGGGATATCGAGACGGTCGAGACTCGCCGCGATGAACGCATCCACCGGACGGTCGAGTGGACGGAAGGGCTGAGCGGCCTCCCCCCCCTCGCTGAAGGCCACTAGCTGCGATTCACCGCAACCCAGATCGTCCCAGGCCACGAGGGGCTCGGAAGGCGGCGCGGCCGAGAGCCGACCTCGGGCCGCTTCGACGAGGTCCTGTGGGCCGAGCGGAACGACCAGGCGGAACACCCCGCCCCTGATCGAGCCGTGTGGTTCAACGAGCGTGACCGTTCCGATCGTCATTCCGATTCGCATGGTGAAACCTGCCGTCAGCGAGCGTCTCAGTGAGGGTGTGTCTTACAGCCGCAACCGGCGGGCGCGATCGAAAGATCGGCTGGCACCGCCGCGTCGTGGGCGGCAAGCGCCGCGGCGAGTCGAGCGGCGGCAGGAAGCTGAACGCCGACGGGATCGCAGATCACGACGTTGGCCGACGTCTCCACGATGGCCGTCAGGCATGACGGGACGTCCTTCGCCACGATTCCTCGGAGGCTCACCGACCGGTTGGCAAGGATCACCGCGGTGGACGGCCGGCTGGTGAGGAGAAGGCCCCGGGCGGAAGTCGACGATGCGGCGGAGGCGAGTCGGGCGACTCCGTCGGAGAGCGAGGCGGCCGACACGGTCTCGGCACCCGGTACCACGCCGGCGAGGGCGGCGGCCAATTGGAGTGCCTTCGGTGTGACCTCCGCCACGACGACGAGAAAGGGCCGCTGCGGAACCTGGGGGCGATCGGATGAGAGGCGAACGAGCCTGATGCCACGGTCGCGGACGGCCTCCATCGCCGACGGCGTCACCACCGCCTGCGGGTGGATCATCACGACCCCCGCCGACGGCGAGAGTCGCTCGATGCTCGCGAGCGTGATCACGCGATCGTGGATTGACTGACCGGACTGTTGATCCGCGTGCCCCGCCGCCGATGGGGCAACCGGAGCCTCTGGTGCCGAGAGGCGGCGCATGACCTCGACGACGATCGCCTCCACGGCTGGCCTCGATAAACCGCCGTCCCGGGAA
>JBJTBB010000152.1:0-8558 GCA_046091125.1 Planctomycetaceae bacterium | reverse complement strand
CGCCACGTGCATCCCGCGGGAGCTCGGCACGTCGCTCCAGATCGCGAGCGGCGCCGCCCTCGCGGCGCCCAAGGACCTGGTGCCCTACCTCACGAACGCCGCCGAGGGCTCGGTGCTGTTCATCGACGAGATTCACCGCCTTCCGATCGCCGTCGAGGAATTCCTCTACCCCGCGATGGAGGATTTTCGGGTCGATATCACTCTCGGTGATGGAGTGGCCGCCCGCACGATCAACATGCCCCTGCGGCCTTTCACGCTCGTTGGAGCGACCACGAGAGCCGGTCTGCTCTCCTCGCCCCTCCGTGACCGGTTCGTGATCCGCGAGCACCTCGACTATTACTCGCCCGATGAATTGGCGGAGATCGTTCGGCGATCCTCCGTCAGGCTCGACATGCCGATGGACGACGTCTCGGCGGACGAGATTGCCTGTCGCAGCCGGGGCACTCCGCGGCTGGCCAATAATCGCCTGAGATGGATTCGGGACTACTCGACCAGCCGGGCCGGTGGCCATGTCGACCTGTCGATCGTGCGCGCGGCGCTCGACATGCAGGGCATCGATTCGATCGGTCTGGACGGGTTCGATCGCCGGTATCTCGAGACGATCCTCAGGGTCTTCGGGGGAGGTCCGGTCGGCGTGGAGGCGATCGCCCATACGATGAGCAGCGCCGTCGACACGATCGAGGATGCCGTCGAGCCCTACCTGCTACGGTGTGAACTCGTGATTCGAACGCCCAGGGGAAGGAGGCTCACCGCAAAGGGGATCGAACATGTCGGAGGCTCGCCGGGTGAGGCCATGCTGTTTTGAGGGGGATTCTTTCGACGTACACGTCGAGGGTCGTGCTGACGGAGTGAGGCGTCGTCAGGCCGCGGCTACGGGGGCGGTGGGGGCCCAGGGAGGCTTTTGAACGGCCCCCAGGGCGCTCGATTGACCCTCCGGATTGCAAGAAGGTAGCCTCCATAACAAGGTTCTTCGGTTGAATGTGACGAGCGTCGTGTTTCCTTCGCTCGAACAACGTCCGGAGCCCCCCCCGTTGCCGGCGCACTGCTCCGGTGAGGTTTCAAGATCTTCCGGGCTGATGCGCGTCCGGGGAACAGTTCACGGAGAGACAGGGCGAAATCATGGCGGTTCCAAAGCGGCGACAGAGCAACCAGAAGACCGGATCTCGGCGCGCACACGATTTCCTGACGCCGAAGCAGTACTCCTTTTGCCCAAACTGCGGGAAGGCCATGCTGCCCCATGCCGTGTGCGAGGCCTGCGGCGCGTACAAGGGGCGGGTCGTCGTCAAGGCTGAGGAATGATCAGGGCCGTGCTCTTTCCCGGCCAGGGGGCCCAGTTCGTGGGCATGGCCGGCGACTGGTGCGACGAGAGCCCGGCGTGGCGCGATCTCTTCGCGAGGGCGTCGAGTCATCTCGGTTATGACCTCGAGGCGGTCTGTCGGGCGGGCCCCAAAGAACGTCTCGACTCGACCGCCGTCAGCCAGCCGGCGATTCTGGTGACGAGTCTCGCGGCACTCGAGTGGCTGCGTCACCGCACTCCCTCGGTCCTAGACGACGTCGCCATGACGGCCGGTCTCTCGCTCGGCGAGTACACGGCACTCGTGTTCTCGGGCGCACTTTCCTTCGAGTCTGCGCTGATCGTTGTCGCGGAACGGGGCCGCGCCATGCAGGATTGTGCGGTCGCGACGCCCGGCGGCATGGTGGCGATATTGGGGCTCGGGCGGGAGGTGCTCGCGGAGATGTGCGAGACCGTCCGAGGCGACGGCGAGGCGCTTGCGGTGGCGAACGTTCTCTGTCCTGGAAACATCGTCGTGTCGGGTACGCGTTCGGCCTGTGCCAGGCTGGTCGAGGCCGCGACGCAGGGAGGGGCGATGAAGTGCGTGTTGCTCGACGTGGCCGGAGCGTTCCACACCCCCCTGATGCAACCGGCCGTGGAGCGGCTCAAGCGAGTGCTTGCATCCACGGAGATCCGCCCCCCGAGTCTTCCGATGGTCAGCAACGTCGACGCGCTGCCGCACGACGATCCGGACGAGATCCGGGCGCTTTTGGCAAAACAGGTATGTGGGGTCGTTGAGTGGCAGCGATCGGTCGAGTACATGCTCGGGCAGGGCCTGACCGAAGTCTGGGAAGTGGGTCCCGGGCGGGTGCTCCGCGGACTCATGAAGCGAATTGCCCGCCAGCTTCCCTGTCACGGTGCGCCGGAATAGGGATGCGTCGGGCTCATCGTGAGCGAAATGGGACTGTGATTGATCCGTGTGATGTCGCGAACAGCGGAGGGCTCTCATGACCGACGAAGTGGAGGGAGGAAATACAGGACGGCTCCGGGCCGACCTGACGGGACAGGTGGCGCTCGTTACTGGGGCGTCGCAGGGAATCGGTCGTGCGATCGCCGAGCGACTGGCGGCCAACGGTGCGATGGTCGCACTGGCCGCGAGAAATGCCGATAAGCTCGATCAGGTGTGTCTGGAGATCCGCAGCCGCGTTCCGAACGCGCGCGTCGAGCGATTTGCGTGCGACGTGAAGCGTGCCGAGGCCGCCGCCGAGACGGTCGAACAGGTCGTGGCTCGCTTCGGACGGCTCGATATTCTCGTCAACAATGCGGGCGTCACCCGCGACACCCTGCTGCCGCGGATGAGTGACGAAGAGTGGGACGAGGTGCTCACCACGAACCTCAAGGGTCCGTTTCTTTTCATGCGGGCGGCCAGTCGGCCGATGATGCAGCAGCGGTATGGACGGATCGTGAATGTCGCGAGCGTGTCTGGCCTGATCGGTAATCCTGGACAGGCCAACTACTCCGCGTCCAAGGCCGGTCTCGTTGGGCTCACGAAGACGGTTTCCAAGGAACTGGCGGGCCGCAAGATCACCGTCAACGCGGTGGCCCCCGGCTTTATCGCGAGCGACATGACGGCGGCCCTCGGGCCGGCCCTGCTCGACGAGGTCAAGAAGCGAGTGCCGGCCAAGCGTCTTGGGGAGGCCGACGAAATCGCCGACGCCGTGCTGTACCTCGCCTCTCCAGCGGCGGGGTACGTCACCGGACAGGTGCTGGTCGTCGACGGCGGCCTGATTGCATGAATCTGCGGCGTTCGGCCAAAAGCGGCCCTTCCCGAGCGTGGCTATCGGCCTCTGCCGGCGGATCCCGCCTCGCCGTGCGGATCCCTTGGCGGAGATTCCAGGAAAGCGGTCTTCTTCGAACCGAAAAACGTCGCTGCGGAGGCCCCGCGGCAGTTCTCGGAAGTCGTCCGCGTCGAGGCGCTCACTAGCCTTCTCAAAACAGGAGGTCTGGACGGTCTGGACACCCCGAGTCCCTGCGGGTATATCATCCAACCGTCTCGGCATGACCCGTAAGTTCGACGATGGGGGTGTGAGAGGCGATTCAGGGCGTTGGGAGAAGAGCTCGTCAATCGGCACGGATGTTCCGGTTCCGGGCTGTCAGGAGGATTCAAGTGGAAGCGTCAGTCCAAGAACGCGTGATCGATATCGTTTCAAACCAACTCGGTGTGGCCAAGGAGCAGATCACGCCCGAAACGTCCTTTATCAACGACCTTGGCGCCGACTCGCTCGACACCGTGGAGTTGGTGATGGAGTTGGAGGAGGAGTTCGAGATCAATATTCCGGACGACGCCGCGGAGAAGATTCAGACCGTCGGTCAGGCGGTGGAGTTCATCCAAAAGCAGCAGGGCTGACGGGCCTGCGCCTCGCGCGGTCGTGCTCAGTCGAGAATGATCGAGAGTGTCGGTCGACGGACTGCTGCTCAGGCATGCTTCGATCAGGTGTCGAAAAACCCCGGTGCGGTATTTTCCTCTGCACTCCGTCCCCAGGTTTGCGACTCGATCGGTCCGTCATCTGCGCCCTTCGGGTAGCACAACTCCAAAGAGTTCGATCGCATCGCCCTGGAGACGGTGGAACTCACGACGGCCGGATGGGCTTTTTGGCAGACTCTTTTCTCGATGGTTGGCTAGGGAGCGACGCATGAAGCGACGCGCGGTAATCACGGGGGTCGGTGTCGTCACGCCCTTTGGCCGAGGGGTGGATCTGCTCTGGGAACGGCTCCTCGGAGGGAAGGGCGCCGTCGGTCCCATAACGCTCTTCGACGTCAGCGGCTATCGGGTGCAGTTTGGTGGTCAGGTGCCGTGGACGCCAGAAACGGAGAACATCGCTCCCCCCAAGGAATTGAGGAGACTCGATCGCTTTACGCAGTTCGCCATCGCTTCCTCGACGGATGCCGTCAGCGATTCGGGCATCGACTTCTCCCGCGAAGAGCCCTTCCGATGCGGCGTCCTGATCGGCTCCGGAATCGGAGGTCTATCCGAGTTCGAGGCACAGCACGAACGGCTTCTGACCAAGGGCATCGACACGGTTTCCCCCTTCACGATTCCGAAGTTGATGGTCAATTCCGCCTCGGGGCACGTCTCGAGTCAGTATGGGATCAAGGGGCCCAACTTCGCCGTGGCGACGGCGTGTGCGAGTGCGGCGAATTCGATCGGTGAAGCGTTGAGGGCCATCCAGTACGGCGATGCCGACGTGATGGTGACTGGTGGGAGCGAGGCGGCGTTGACGCCGATGGGCCTTGCGGGATTCCAGAACATGCGGGCACTCTCGTTTCGGTCCGAGGAGCCGGCCAGGGCGAGCCGCCCGTTCGACGCCGAGCGGGATGGATTCGTGCTGGCCGAAGGTGCCGGCGTGGTGGTGCTCGAGGAACTGGAACATGCGCGTGCCCGAGGCGCGAGGATCTATGCGGAATTGCTTGGATACGGTGCGAGCGGTGATGCTGGCCACATCACGCAGCCCGATGAGGAAGGCCGCGGGGCCGCCCGAGCCATGGAGCTCGCCCTGGCCGACGCGCGGATCTCGCCGGATGTCGTGGACTACATCAATGCCCACGGCACGAGCACGCCGCTGGGCGACAAAGCGGACACGGGTGCGATGAAGCGAGTGTTCGGCGAACACGCGCGACGGCTGATGGTCTCGAGTACCAAGAGTTCGATCGGGCACACTCTCGGTGCAAGCGGTGGGATCGAATTGGTCGTGTGCGCGTTGACCGTGAGCCGGGGTGTGGTCACGCCCACCATCAATCTCGATCATCCCGACCCTGATTGCGACCTCGACTATGTCCCCAATCAGCCGAGGAACGCGGTGGTATCCCGCGCGATGAGTAACAGCTTTGGATTCGGCGGCCACAATGCATCGCTGGTCATAGGCCGCCTCTGAGTGAGCAGCCTCCGGGTGAGCCTTGTCCCTCGCTGCCCCGCCCTGCCACGGCCGATTGCAGCCTGAAACTCCGCTTGCGGGGCCCACCTTCGGCAGCCTACGGTCCCCCACGTTCGAGGGCCCGTTCCGCGTGGCGGTTTGAGGGGTGGAGCAAATGCCGACTCGACAGTCGTTTGAGGGGTCTCGGTCGCCTCGCAATCATTGGCCCGCGGATGCATACGTTCCCACGCCGCCTGGAGATTCGCCCCGGGGTCAGGCTTCGTCGACGTTCAGCCGGCGGTTGGGATCGATCGGACTGATTCTCACCTGTGTGCTCGCCACCCGATCCGCGGTGTCGCTGGCCGACGAGAATCGGCTCGTCGTGGCGGATGTCCGACCGACCTCCTGGCTGCCCGCGGGGGACCTGCCGAACGACGGCGGGCAGGTCATGCAGGACTACGACATTTCGGCGTTCGTCGAGCAGGCGGGCGTCGGCAGCCAGAAGCTCGTCGTCGACTGGGTTTTGCAGGACACGGGATACACCGCCTGGCATGGGGCCGTAGTCGCGTCGCTCTCGGCCGATGATGAACGCCTCAGGTGCTTTCATGTCCCAGAAATGCACGCGAGGGTCGCCGAGATCGTCAAGCGGTTTTGCGGCGATGCACAGACTCCCCACCGTTTCGGAGTCCGACTGATGGGATTGGGCAGTCCTTCATGGAGGTCAGGGGTCGGTGCGGCGCTCGAACCGATCCCGGCTGCGACCCCGGGTATTTCGGTCTGGATCACCCCACGGGAGCAGGCGGTTGCAATTCTCGCCAACCTTCGTCGCCGCGGCGACTGTCGCGAGTTGCCCACGGGTGTCGTTTTCGCCGCCAATGGGCAGCCCGCGGTGATTGCCGGTGGAAGGAAATTATCCTACGTCAGGGACGTGGCTGCGACACCTCAAACGTGGCCCGGTTGGCAGACGCTCCAGGGCGCCTGTGACGAGGGCATCGCGCTCGACGTGCACCCGTTGATTTCAGCCGATGGAAATTCAGTCGAGGCCGTGGTCCGCTGCCGGATCGATCAGGTCGAGCAGCTCACTCCAGTGGTCGTCGGCTCTCCCTCCGCGGATCGAAGTCGCGTCCAGATCGAGGTGCCCCAGTTTTCGAGTCTGCGTGTCGGTGAGCGATTTGCCTGGCCCGTGAGCCATGTGCTCGTCATTGGTCTGGGGCTGGTGCCCTGGCCCGTCCCGGAGGGCAACGGTCCCGGGCCGACGGTTTTCGGCTCCGACCCGGTCCGTCGCGATCTCGTGCTGTTCGTCGAGCCCAGGCTGGCATCGAGCCCGTGAGGGAGTCGGGCGCAGTCAACGAGTCGACCGTCACGGCCAGGAGTCGTCCCAGAGTTCCTTTGACCGCGGGATGGCCGGATGGTCCTCGCCAGAGGGGATGGCGGAGGCGCGCCTCGCCGAGGACGTGGAGGGGTGGTTTTTCGGGAGGCTGCTATACTCCCGGCCCTTTCAGCCGGAGAGGCCGTCTCGTGGCGACAGAACTACGGCAGGAGACTCGGATCGCATGAAGTCGGATCGACGTCGGGTTGTGGTCACGGGAATGGGAATCGTGACACCCCTGGGAATGACGCTCGAGGGGCTGTGGAATGCCCTGGACGCTGGCACGAGCGGCATGCGGCCGATTCGCTCCTTCCCCACGGGCGGGATTCCGCTCTCGTTCGCGGCGGAGGCAGCCGACTTCACCGGGGACATCGCTGACTTTGGATCGCTCGAACCGGAGCAGAAAAAGGCGATCCGCAAAGGGCTCAAGGTCATGTGCCGCGAGAGCCAAATGGCGGTCGCCGCGGCCCAGCGGGCGATTGCCCACAGCGGCGTCCTTGCCAGCGCTGAACCGATGGCCCGGGAAAGGATCGGCTGCGTTTTCGGTTCGGACTACATGATGACCCTCCCCGAGGACTTCACGGCCAGCGTCGCCGCCTGCCGTGGCGAGTCTGGGGGGTTCGAGTTCGCTCGCTGGGCCGAGCAGGGCCTCCCGTTGCTCAATCCCCTGTGGCTGCTGAAGTATCTGCCCAACATGCCGGCGAGCCATATCGCGATCTACAACGATCTTCGCGGACCAAGCAACTCCCTGACGCTGCGCGAGGCGAGTGGTCACCTCGCCGTCGGCGAGGCCGTCATGACCATCCAGCGAGGCGCAGCCGATGTCATGCTTGCCGGAGCGACCGGGACTCGCGTCCATCCGATGAAGACCGTGCACTCGCTGCAGAATGAGCAGGTTGCGCTCGACGACGCGACTGCCGGTGAACCGGCGACATGGCACCGTCCCTTCGACCGAGGCCGAAGGGGGATGACCCTGGGAGAGGGCGCCGCCGTGCTGGTGCTCGAGGAGATGGACCGAGCCATCGGCCGGTCGGCGATGATTCACGGCGAGATCGTGGGGCATGGGGCAGCGACGGCCTGCGATGCGAGGGCGACCGGCAGGCTGGATGTGGCCCTGGCAGGGGCGATGCGCGGGGCGATCGCCTCGTCCGGTCTTCCAGCGGAACAGATTGGGCACATTCATGCGCATGGACTGGGAACGGTGTCGTGTGATCGGGACGAGGCAGCAGCCATGCGAAGCGTCTTCGGCGATTCGGTGACAACCATTCCGACGGTCGCCGCGAAGGGCCATTTCGGCAACCTCGGGGCGGCGAGTGGTCTCGTCGAGGCCGTTTCGAGCATGCTCGCCCTGGCGAATGGATCGCTCTTTCCGATGATGAATCACCAGTCTCCGGATCCTGAATGCATGATCAGGGCAGCCCGTCGCGGCGACCCTGCAGGAGAGAACTTCCTGGCGAGTTCGGTGACTCCTCAAGGGCAGGCATCTGCGATCGTTGTGCGGCGAATGCTCGCGACTGCTTGACAGTCGACCGCCGGCGGCATAGTTTCTACCGGTTCGTTTCGCGGTCCTGCTGGCAAGCGAGAGATGGTTGCAGGCGCCTTCGTAGAACGGAGGCGACCATGGCGTCCAAGGCGTCGGCTTGGCCGGTATGGCCATACGACGGAGGTGACGGCCATGAAGCCAGAGGAAGTTCTTCGAATCGTTGACGCGATCCATCGCGACAAGAACATCGATAAAGAGGTCGTGTTCCAGGCGATCGAGGCTGCACTCGTCACCGCGCTGCTCCGGCACTACGGCGAGGAATCGTCGAGCTCGATCGTCATCGACCGTGAGTTGGGGCGTTTGTCCGGCGCTCACGACGGAGTGCCCATCGACCCGGACGAGCTCTCCGGCAGGATCGGGGCACAAACCGCAAAGCCGGTTATCATTCAGAAGATGCGCGAGGCCGAGCGAGACGCCATCCATGACGTCTACGAGGAGCAAGTCGGCCAGATGGTCTCCGGA